>CAMCHP010000027.1 GCA_945874695.1 Chryseobacterium gleum | reverse complement strand
TCATACATGTTTTTTCCGCCCTCATCGTTCTCGTTCTTCCAGTATTTTGGATAGAGTTGTTCGATTTGCGACGGCATTAAACCCGCGAACAGTGCGTTGCGCGCATACTGCGTTGCTGTCGGGAGGATGCTATAAAACATCGATTCTTCTTCGACACGCAAAAACTCACCCAAAATCGGTTGAATTACCTTCCACTGGTCGTAGCGCAAATTGTCGATCACAAACATGAACACGGAGGTATCACCACTCGACTCCAAAATGGGCTTCACCTTGTCTTTGAATAAGGTGTGGCTCATCACCGGCGGATTATCTTGACCGCGCAACCAATTCAAATAATGCTGCTTAATGAATTTAACGAACTGGTTATTGGCGTCTGATTGCTGCATGTCAAAAACCTCGCTCATGCCTTGATCACTCGAATCTTCCAACTCCAGATCCCAATAAATAAGCTTGCGGTACAAATCAGCCCACGCCTTTTCATCCAGTCGATCGAGCAATTGCATCCCAATTTCCCTGAATTCACGCTGATATCCGCTTGTTGTGCGCTCGCTCACCAACCGACTTTTGTCGAGGTTCTTCTTCACGGCCAACAAAATCTGATTCGGATTCACGGGTTTAATCAGGTAATCAGAAATCTTGCTCCCGATGGCCTCCTCCATGATGTGCTCTTCTTCGCTCTTGGTAATCATGATTACCGGCAACGAGGCGTCACGCTCCTTTATCTTTTGAAGGGTCTCCAGTCCTGATAAACCAGGCATGTTCTCATCCAAAAAAACAATGTCAAAAACATTGGCCTCAACTTGCTCAACTGCCTCTGCTCCGTTATTGACAGTGGTGACCTTGTAGCCCTTCTGCTCAAGGAATAAAACATGGGGTTTAAGAAGGTCGATTTCATCGTCGGCCCATAAAATAGTAGCTTGTGCCATGGAGTTGGATTACTTAGATCGTGCTTTGCGTAAGGTCTGAAGATGGCAATGCCTATCTTTGCAGCGCTGTGCCTCGTCAGTATAACGTAAAGCGATTAACATTCGTATCCAAAGGTACAACCAAATGCTCCGCTAAATGAATAAGCGAAAAATCTTAAATGATCCCGTTTATGGCTTCATAACCATTCGACACAAAATGGTGTTCGACGTAATGGATCACCCTTGGTTTCAGCGCCTTCGGCGGATATCGCAGCTTGGACTCTCACACCTTGTTTACCCCGGGGCCACCCACAACCGCTTCCACCATGCCATCGGTGCAATGCACCTCATGACCAGTGCGCTCGACGAGTTGCGCCTCAAAGGGCACATCATATCAGATGATGAGCACTTAGGTGCCTGCTTAGCGATCCTACTTCACGACATCGGACATGGCCCGTTTAGCCATGCGCTCGAGCACACCGTCGTCAAAGGGGTAAGTCATGAAGACCTCTCACTCCTCATTATGGAGCGATTGAACACCGAATTCAAGGGCGAATTGAATACGGCAATTGCAATTTTCAATAACAGCTATCCAAAGCGCTTCCTCCATCAATTGGTGAGCAGCCAGCTCGATATGGATCGTTTAGATTACCTCCAACGCGATAGCTTTTATTCAGGTGTCACCGAAGGGAAGGTGGGCTCCAGCCGCATCATCAAAATGCTCGATGTGATTGACGATCAGCTGGTCGTAGAAGAAAAGGGCATTTACTCCATTGAGAAATTCATCGTCGCTCGGCGGTTGATGTATTGGCAAGTTTACCTCCATAAAACCGTGCTTTCCGCAGAGTTTATGCTCGTCAACATTTTGAAGCGCGCCAAACATCTTCGTGCAAGGCAGCAAGAACTTTTTGCATCGCCCGCACTCGACCGATTCTTGGTTCAAGATTTTACTAAAACCGATTTCGAATCTGATCCGTCAGTATTGGCAACCTTTTGCAACCTCGATGATTTCGACATCTTGGGAGCAATCAAAGTTTGGCAAAATCATCCTGACCCGATCCTGAGCGACCTATGCCAACGCCTGGTTCAACGCAATCTGTTCAAAATTGAACTTCGCAAAGAAGCATTTAGCGATGAAGAAATTCAGTCGAAAGTCGATGGTGCGGCGGAGGTTTTCGGCTTAACGCCGGATGAAGCCTCCTACTATGTCATTCAACAATCGATTGAAAACCGCGCCTACCGGAGCGATGATTCTTCGATAAAAATTGCGTTTAAAGATGGACGTTTGGTAGATGTCGCTGCAGCTTCAGACCACCTCAACTTGGAGGCACTCAGCGAAACCGTAGAAAAACACTTTATTGCTTACCCGAAAGAACTTCGAAAAGCATAATACTTAGAGCTGAAGTTCTTCGCCTTGCGTATCGTAGATGTGATACTCCAAGAATTGAACGGAGGAGTTGGCCTCGAGGTTAATTTTGATCTTGTAGGTCTTGCGCCACTTGGTGATTAAGCGATTCCACAACCATCCCTTGGTAATGTAGGCCTCAACCATCGGGTGTACCAACAGCGAAACCTCTTTGTGCTTGCCTTCCTCTGCAATATAACGCAAGCTGTTCTCAATGCTGTCAGAAAACAAAATCGGTGCCTCCACAATGCCCTTACCGTCGCATGAAGGACACTTCTCGGCCGTTTTGATGTCAGTCACCTCACGAACACGCTGACGCGTGATCTCAACAACGCCGAACTTGCTTGGAGGCAAAATGTTGTGCTTGGCCTTATCGTTGGCCATCGCATCTTTCAGTGCATCAAACAACTGCTTCTGATTGGCACGGTCGTGCATATCAATAAAGTCGATGCAGATGATTCCACCCATATCGCGCAACCTCAAAATACGGGCGATCTCAGCAGCACATTCGAGATTGGTTGCAAGCGCATTCTCCTCTTGGTTCTTTGCGCCACCCTTTCGTCCACCCGAGTTCACATCGATCACGTGCATCGCTTCTGTGTGCTCAATGATCAGGTAAGCTCCGCTCTTCAAATTCACCTGTTTTCCGAAAACAGATTTGATCTGCCTGTGAATTTGGTAGGTATCGAACAAGTCTTTCGACTTCACCATTTTAACGATCGACTCTTTCTCCGGTGCGATGTTGCGCAAGAAGTCTTTCACTTCACGCACAATGTCTTCATCGTTCACATAAATCGCAGAGAAGTTCGGCGTCAAAATATCGCGAAGCACCGCATTGGTTTTGGCAATTTCACCGATAACCCGCGACGGTACGGTACGCGTATTTTTGAGGTTTGCATAGAGTTGCTCCCATCTGCTCACCTGTTCAGAAAGATCCGCATGAAGTTCGGCAGCACCTTTATTCTCAGCAACTGTACGAACGATCACACCAAAATTGGGTGGTTTGATGCTCTGCATCAACCGCCGCAATCGGGTGCGCTCTTCTTCGCTGGAGATTCGCTGAGAAAGCGAAATCTTGTTCGAGAAAGGAACCAAAACAATGTAACGACCAGGCAAAGTTACTTCAGCAGTAAGCCTAGGGCCCTTCGCTGAGATGGGCTCTTTCGCTATCTGCACCAAGATTTGCTGGCTACTTGCCAGTTGGTCTTTGATCTTGCCTCCCTTGTCGATGTCTGTCAAATTCTTAAAATCTGACAAACTCGAATCAGGTTGCTTCCCAGTCATTACCCGCTTCGTGTATTGTTTCAACGAAGCGAATTGAGGACCTAGATCAAGGTAGTGGAGGAATGCATCACGTTCGTAGCCTACATCAACAAAAGCTGCGTTCAGACTAGGCAATACCTTTCTGACTCGGCCAACATAAATGTCGCCGACAGCATAATCTTGATTCGTCTGCTCCTTGTGCAGTTCAACCAACACCCGATCATGAAGCACTGCAATTTCAGTACCTTCCTTAGTGGAATTTATGACCAGTTCTACATTCACATGCAGGGGCGTTACGTCTAAGTCTTACAAAACTTTGTCCAAAATGAAGAATGGGGGACCCCTAAAGGTCCACGCCCTTATTTCTTCTTCTTGTGACGGTTTTTACGCAGACGCTTTTTCCGCTTGTGCGTGGCCATCTTATGGCGCTTACGTTTTTTTCCGCTTGGCATAGCTCTTATTTTAACTCTGTTTCAATCACTTCAATAAATTCTTCTACCCGGCTTGTCACAACCGTGTCGGTTGAGTAGGGTAAATACTCTTGGTACAACTCGAGCGCCTTCGCCCGGTCTCCCAGCTCTTCGTAGCAGCGCGCCGCGAAAAACAGTCCATTCACATAGGCTGAATCTAACGCTACGCTGGTCATCAGGTGCGGTATTGCAGCTTCATACGCCTTCTCATCAATCGCCATCATCGCAAGCTGCCAATGAGGTTCTGGGTTTTTCGGATTCAACCGAATTACCATTTCAAAACGCTCCGTGGCCTTATCGCGCTGACCCGATTGCAGACTAAAAGCCCCAAGCCAGAGATGCGCTTCTTCGTAGGTCGAATCAGCCTCTACTAAAGCTCGGATGCGCATGATGCCTTCCATCGGGTTTTGCCCCGACTGCACCAGCTGAACCGCTGCCATCAATTCCCGTTCTGCATCACTTACAGGTGCCGTGTTCATTACTTCACGCACACTCTGAGGCTGGCGCGGCAACACCAAGGCTACCACCACCAATACGATGGCCACGACGGCCACCAAGATGCGAACAGGCTTGCCGCCCATTACTTAACGGCTACTTTCTTCTTCACGCCATCAGCAAAAACCTTCGCAGGCTTGAACGATGGAATGTTGTGCGCAGGAATCACAATCGTCGTGTTCCGAAGAATGTTACGACCTGTTTTCTGTGCACGCTTCTTAATGATGAAGCTTCCAAATCCGCGGAGATACACGTTATCTCCTTTCTCCAAAGAAACTTTGATGCTCTTCATAAAGGCCTCTACGGTCTCTTGAACATCTGCCTTCTCAATACCAGTCTTCTCGACGATCTCATTCACAATATCCGCCTTCGTCATAACTATTTTTGCGTTTCAGAGGGTTTAAAAATGGGAGCGCAAAGATAGTCTGATTCAATGGAATACCGAAACTATACGGATACATTTTTAAGAATTACCTTCACGGCCTCATCCTGACACATGCACAAAATCACCGAAAACCTCCTAAAATGGTACGATACAAGCCAACGCGACCTGCCTTGGAGAAATGTCAACGACCCCTATAAAATTTGGCTGTCGGAGGTGATCTTGCAACAAACACGCGTCGATCAAGGCCTCAAATACTACCTCCGATTCACCGAAAACTACCCAACTGTGCATCACTTGGCCAATGCTCCAGAGGAAGATGTATTGAAGCTTTGGCAAGGCCTCGGTTATTACAGCAGGGCGCGTAACTTGCACAAGGCCGCCAAAGAAGTAAGCCATACGCTTAAAGGTGTTTTTCCCCGCACCGCAAACGAACTACTCAAACTCAAGGGCATCGGTCCGTACACCGCGGCAGCCGTGGCATCAATCGCCTTTAACGACCCCGTGCCCGTCGTTGATGGTAACGTGAATCGCGTGATATCAAGGGTGTTCAACATCCAAGATCCAATTGATAAAGCAGCGGGTAAAACCCAAATACTCGAAGCGATGCACGCGCTGCTACCGCCTTTAAAACCTGGCACTTTCAACCAAGCGGTGATGGAACTCGGAGCTCTTATTTGTGCGCCAAAAAATCCGCAGTGCAACATTTGCCCTGTTCAAGCCAATTGCCTCGCACTTGAAGCCCAAACAGTCACCGAACTTCCGAAAAAGGCACTTAAAACAAAGGTCACCGACCAATACATCCACTACATCGTCATCCAAACGGGCGACGAATATTTGGTGCGGCAGCGAACAGAAGCGGGAATCTGGCATAATTTATACGATTTCCCATCCGCCGAAGGCGCAAACCCCAATGAAGCGCAAAAACAGCTGCAAAACGCACTCGAACGACTGCCCGCGCAGCCTAAAATCGTAAAATCGAGCGCTGAAACGTTGCACATACTTTCGCATCGGCGATTGCACATCACGTTTCATCTTTTGCATTACCCCGAACCAACCGCCATCAACTGGCCAAGCCTGCGGCGCGTAGATCAGGCTGACCTTCTCAAGCTTCCAGTGCCGCGAATCGTTGAAAAATTCTTACCTTTTGTCTTTTCTTCCGCTGACGTAAGCGAATGAACTCCTTGCGGTTTTATATCTTTGCACTTATGGCAGGTATTAATAAAGTTATTGTACTCGGAAACCTCGGTAAAGACCCTGAAATGCGTCACACGCCGGCGGGTGTTCCTGTTTGTTCTTTTTCCATCGCTACTTCTGAAGTCTACATTGATAAGCAAAGCGGCGAGAAGAAAGAGATCACTGAATGGCACAACATTGTACTTTGGAGAAAACTCGCTGAAACAGCTGAAAAATATTTGCGCAAAGGTTCTCAGGTGTACGTTGAAGGTAAACTGCGCACGCGCTCATGGGATGATGAAGCCGGTCAAAAACGTTATACTACAGAAATCGTGGGCGACGTGATGCAACTACTCGGACGAGCAGGCGACTCACCGGCACGCAATAGCGCCCCGCATCCTGCCAGCACTGCTGAATCACAGCCTGCTCCTGCCGCCGCTGGACATACTGATCAGGACGACGATACAGATCTCCCGTTCTAATCAGCTGATTGTCGAACGAATCTCGTCATTTTGGACCCCGAACAATCCCTCCAAATCCCTCTCGCTGAAGCCCTCCTGAGCGTTGAATTTATCGTGCCTGTTGCGATCATGCTCATTTTGCTTGTTATCAGCGCACTGGTAAGCGGTTCTGAAGTTGCATTTTTCTCCCTTGGCCCTGCTGATTTGGCCAAATTGCGTGAACAAGAATCAAAGTCAGGTCAACGCATTCTCAATGTACTTGAGTCGCCTGACATTGAAAATGGCCCGCGCAACTTGCTGGCAACCATCTTGGTCGTCAACAATTTCGTGAACATTATCATCATCTTGCTCTCTACTGTAGTTGTGCAGCAAATCGTACCTGCTGAGACCTTATCGCCAGTGATGGCATTCTTGATCAATATTGTCGCGGTTACCTTCTTAATCGTACTTTTTGGCGAGGTTATTCCGAAAGTGTACGCTACAAATTACCGCATCGAAATTGCAGCAGCAATGGCGGTTCCTTTGCAAATCGCTCAACGTCTTTTTTACATCTTCTGGAAACCGCTGGTAGTTATGGGGCATTTGCTCGAGCGACGCCAACGGAAAACCAAGAACTCGAACATTAGCATTGAAGAGTTGGGGCATGCGCTTGAATTAACCGACAATAACGACCGCACGAAAGAAGAAAAGAAAATCTACGAAGGCATTGTTAGCTTCGGCATGAAAGATGTGAAGCAAATTATGACACCTCGTACCGATGTTTCTGCAGTCGCTTTGCAGCTTGAATGGCGCAGAATGTTCGATGACGTGATGGAGAGCGGATTCTCACGCATCCCGGTGTACCGCGAATCGCTCGACCAGATCGCAGGAATTCTCTACATCAAAGATCTTCTACCGTTCGTTGACGCTGAAACTTTCGACTGGACAACCTTGGTGCGTCAACCTTTCTTCGTTCCTGAAAACAAGAAAATTGACGACTTGCTGCGTGAATTCCAAGGCCGCAAAATGCACATGGCCGTTGTAGTTGACGAATATGGCGGAACCAGTGGCATCGTAACGCTCGAAGATGTGATGGAAGAAATCGTAGGTGAAATCACCGACGAATTTGACGAAGACGATATACACTACACCAAACTCGACGATTTCAATTACGTCTTTGAAGGCAAAACAGCGCTCATCGATCTTTATCGCATCTTAAACATCGATGGAACGGCTTTCGAAGCCGCCAAAGGTGATAGCGACACCCTTGCGGGCTTTGTTGTTGAGCATGCCGGTAAAATACCGCTCAAAGGTGAGCGCTATGCTTTTGACGCGTATTGGCTCACCGTAGAAGCTTCTGATCGCAGAAGAGTAAAACAAGTGAAGGTGAGTCTGCCGCAAGCCGATGATAAAACCCATGCGTAAGACCCTAGCTCATTTTCTGGTTGCTTTCCTCGTGCTGCTCTGTTTTGGCTGCGAAGAACATTATACCCCCAAACCGAAGGGCTATTTTCGTATTGCTCTGCCAGAAAAAAATTACACGACTTTCGCCTCGCCCTGCGCATTCAAGGTCGAATTACCCAAATACAGCCAGGTCGAAATGATCAGCGAATCCACCGATAGTTGCTGGTTTAACGTTGTGTTTCCGCGCCACAATGCACGCGTTCATTGCACCTACCTCCGCTTCGAGGGCAGCGTAACACCGCTGGTTGAAGACGCTTACAATTTCGCCTTTAAACATGAAGTTAAAGCCAATGCCATCAAACGCAATGCCTATCAAAACAGCGATGCGAACGTGTATGGCATGATTTACGACCTCACAGGCAATGTCGCTTCACCGTTGCAATTTTATGTCACCGACAGTGCGCAACATTTCATCCGCGGCTCGCTTTATTTCGAGCACATACCCAATGCCGATTCACTGGCACCCGTGGTTGATTTCTTAAGGCAAGATGTCTTGCACTTCATGGAAACCCTCACATGGAGCGCCCCGTGAGTGCAACAGTGGTTATCGACATCGGCAACACCGCCGTGAAAGTTGCCTATTTCGAAAACCACGAAATCACAAGGGTGCAGCGCACCGAAATCAACCAAATTGAGTTCGGCACCTTGCTCGAACAAGTGCTTGAAACCCATGAAAACGTGGTCGTTGCGGCGAGCGGTCCGCGTATGATTCTCGAAAACTTCAGGCACCGAAGTACCGTTTTTGAAATCACCCAAGCGACCCCATTGCCGATCAGTGTTGATTACGAAACACCCACTACTGTTGGGTTAGATCGTTTAGCAAATGCCGTGATGGCTCAAACAGTGTTCCCAAACCAAGCTGTTCTCGTCGTTGATCTCGGGTCGTGTATTACTTTCGACCTAACGGTCGGATGTGTGTTTCAGGGCGGAGCAATCGCGCCGGGATTAGCCATGCGCACACGTGCAATGCACACATTCACCGAACGTTTACCACAGGTTCAACTCCCTGTAAACATTGCACTTGTAGGCAAGTCGACAACGGCTGCCCTGCAGAGCGGTGCCCTGAATGGATGGCGCAGTGAAATAAATGGAATGTCTGCTGCGTTTGCAACGCTGTACCCTGATTTACAATTTGTTTATACAGGAGGTGACATCTCTTATTTTGAACAGGGAGTAAAAAGTCGCATTTTTGCAGACCCAAATTGGACCCTTAAAGGTTATTATGAAATTTACCGTTTCAATGCGCTCTAAAATTGCCGTTCTGATTTACACCTGTGTGGGCCTCAGCTTCGGAGCATCTGCGCAATTCAATAACCTGTCGCCCTATTCGCGCTTCGGAATCGGAGACCTCTACAACGGGGGCAACGTAGGAACCCTTGGATTGGGTGGTGTGTCGTCGACATATAACGATACCTACATGCTCAATGCCGAGAATCCGGCAACCGTGGGGAACCTCTTCAACACCACCTTCCAAACATCCATCCGAACCCACTTTTTAAGAATCAACGAAGGCGATCGTTCAAGCCGACAAAACACCGGCAATCTTGATCAATTTCAAATGGCCTTTAAACGCCCCGGATCACCAACCGGGTATATCTTCGGCATCAGTCCCATTAGCACCACAGGCTATGCGATCAGCACTACGCAAAGTATCGAGGGTGTGGGTCAGGTGCAATACATCTATGAGGGTCGCGGAGGCATCAACAAGGCATTCATTGGTTTCGGACGAAAATTCGACGTGACCAAATGGCAACGATTTACAGATAAGGACGGCCTCGTAACTGACAGTGTCAAAGTCAAGAAACACACGTTCAGTGCAGGGTTAAATGCAAACTATTACTTCGGAAACGTCGTACAGTCACGTTTAGTAAATATTCAAAACACGACCTACTTAGGCACACGTGCGACCAACAACTTCAGACTCTTTGATTTTGGCGCCGATTTCGGTGTGCATTATGAAACGTTACTGAAAGCGCGTTACGGCCGCGACCGAAAAATGACCGAGCGCCTCTTGCTCCAAGTTGGAGCAGTGTATACGCCAGCCCTGGAAATGAATACCACCATCGAACAGTTCAGTGAATCAGTCATATTTCAGCAAGGCGCAGTTTTCCCGATTGACACCTCTTTTTCACTGGTTGGCGATGGCACGAGCAGCTTGCCCTCACGCTTGCGCGGGGGCATAGCCCTTCACTATCACTTCAAAGGCGGCCGACATATTTTGGTAGCGGCCGACATCGAAATGCGCGAATGGAGCAATTTCAGAACTCAGGTCAACGATGCAGAGCTTAATCCCGGCTTATTAAACACCACAACCCTCGGTGTTGGCGTACAATTCACACCACGTTCTGTTGAAGAGGGAAAAAACTTACTCGATCGCGCTCAATATCGCTTAGGTTACAGAAACAGTGCAACTTACCTCGCTGTAGATGGGGAACAAGTTCTCGACCAGGCGTTCACCGCGGGCATCTCTTTCCCGATTGTGAGCTCGCGCTCAGCAAGTAAAATTCACTTTGGCATGGAATTTGGCAACAGAGGTAAGAATGCAGGCAACATGATCGAAGAGAACTATGTGAACGCCGTGATCGGATTTACACTGTCTCCTTTCTTCAAAAATGCCTGGTTTGTTCAACGAAAATATGATTAATACAACACACAATACCATGAAGCAATTTGCACGAATTAAAGCTGTAGCCTTGGGTTTGATGATCGCAGGAGCGGCAACAGCACAAGACCAATCAAAATACGGTGCTACTGAAGAACAGCAAGTAGCCTGCATGGAGGCGTTGAGCGTTTACAAAAGCTTCAAAACGCAAAAAAACTATGCCGACGCTTACCTTGTTTGGCAGAAGGCTTGCGCGGTATGCCCGCCGGATGTGAACGAAGGACTTTACATTGACGGTGTGCGCTTCATTAAAGAAATGTACAACCTCACGGAGAGCACTGATCGTAAAAAAGTCTTGCGTGACTCTTTGATGCTTGTTTACGACCAGCGGATGGAAATTTTCGCGGCAACCGATAAAGAACCGCTCAACCGCTGTGGCATTTTGGGTTATAAAGCGTCTGATTACGCACGTTACTTCAAGAAAGACCTTGAAGGTGCTTACAACATGTACAAAGAATCATTGTATTGCCTTACCACTGCAAGCCCTGCAAGCACCATCAGTGGTTACTACTTGAGTTTGTTTGAAGTGTTCAAAGCTGCTGAAGGCGACGCAAAGAAAGCATACCACAGTGACTTGCTTACTGAGTACCTTTTGCTGCAAGATTACATCGACGCTAATTTGATCAATGCCACCGATGAAGGCATCATTGAGGCCTACCAAAAAACACGCAACAACCTCGATGAAATCTTTGTTCAAATCGCTGACTGTGAGCAAATGTTGCCTGTCCTCGAGCAAAAGATTAGCGAGAACCCGGCCGACGATGAATTGAAGAAAAAAGTGCTTCGTTTGATGAATAAGAAGGACTGCTCAAGCAGCGACTTCTACATTAAAATAGCCAAAGCTGTTTATGACATTGCACCTGAACCTACCTCTGCCTATGCAATCGGTATGGGCTTGCTGAAGAAAGACGACTACAGCGGCGCCTTGAAGTACCTAGAAGAAGCAGCGAACGGTGCAACCGATGGCAGCGATCGCGCGACCTACTACCTCCGTGCAGGTCAAGTGGCATCAGCACTGGGGCAAAGCTCAAAAGCACGCAGCTACGCCAAAAAGGCACTGGCCTTGAATCCGAGAGATGGTATGGCCATCATCTTGGAAGGTGACGCAATCATGGCTCTTTCTGGAGCTTGTGACGACGGTGCCTTGGGTGCGCGCTCAGTTTACTGGTTGGCATACGACTATTATGCACGCGCTAAATCAGTTGACCCGAGTGTGAGTGACGCCGCTTCACGCAAGATGGCAACTGCAAAAGCGCAGTTCCCTTCAAAAGAAGATATTTTCAACGTTGCGAAAAAAGAAGGCGACTCATTCACCGTACCATGTGTAGGTGAAGCAACAACCATTCGCACTCGCTAATGGCGGCTCGAACGCTGAACGCTATGATTCCGCTGGCCTTGGTCAGCGGAATCTTTTTTTCATGCGGAAATGATATTAAGGAAATCAATGCCTTGATTGATGAACGTGACATCGCCGTTCAAACTGTTGAAAACGGTACTTATTATTTCACAGAAGAGGGACATTTGCGCAACAAACTTGAAGCCAAGTTACTCGACCGATTCGAAGGCGAAAATCCGCGAATTGAGGTTTTTGACGGATTTACACTTACGGTGTTCGATAGCATAGGCGGTATTGAAGCTGTTTTAAGCGCGCGTACCGGCACATTCTGGGAAAGCGACGGACGATTGGTCGCCCGTGAAGAGGTAGAACTGGTGAATAACGAAGGTAGTAAACTCAATACCGAAGAACTCTATTTTGTACAAGACAGCGACCTCGTATATACCAACAAACACGTGATTATCACCTCAGAAAGCGGAACCATTTACGGGAAAGGATTGGTAAGCGACAGTCGATTCAAAAAACGTCAAATAAAACAAGTCTCAGGAACCCTTTTCATTGAAGACCCTGAAAATTCAAGCGATACCGATGAGCCACGAACAACAAATTAAAGTGCACAAAATGGCCGAGAAGTTTTGGCTTCTCGTTGCCCTTCTCACCACACTCGTAACCATCTATTGGTGGTCAACGGATGGCATTGAAGCGCATAAATTCGCACCCATTGTACCCGCAATTGCCATCGTTTGGTACTTCGTGCGCCGAGCCGTGCGAAAACGCCTTGAACGGCAACAAAATTCTTGATCGTACGTAATCAAGAATTTAAATTACATTTGCTCTAACCACCGTATTCCTATCAATGGACTCTGACAGTTGGCTTATTATATTCATTTCGATTGTCTTCTCGGCGTTTTTCTCCGGTATGGAGATTGCCTTTGTTTCGGCAAATAAGCTCAAAATAGAACTCGATGCGAAGCAGGGGTCTTACCCTGCGAAGATCATTCGCAACTTCTTATCGCGGCCCAAGCTCTTCATCGCAACAATGCTCGTGGGGAACAACTTAGCGCTTGTGATTTACGGTATCGAAACCGGCGAACTGCTTTCACAATTGCTCTTCAGTACAGATGCTTGGGAGAATTATACGCAACCCTACTTGGCATTAACAGTGCAAACGGTCATTAGTACCGCGGTCATTCTCGTTACGGCTGAGTTTCTGCCGAAATCACTCTTTCGCGTTAACCCGAACGGATGGCTCAAGGGATTGGCCTTTCCATTGACTGCCGTTTTCTTGGTGCTGTTCATTCCTGCTGCCATCATCAACCTCATCAGCAAAGGATTCTTGAAATTGTTCTTGGGTGCCGACATGAGCAATGAGCAACAGAACTTTGGCACCGTCGATCTTGACCACTACCTTCAAGAGATCACCTCGCGCATGACGCCTGATCAAGACCTTGAGCATGAAATCCAAATCCTCCAAAACGCACTCGATTTTTCACACCTTAAGGCGAGAGACTGCTTAATCCCCCGCAATGAGATCATTGCAATGAGCATTGAAGACGATATTGAATCGTTGCGCCGCAAATTCATCGAGACGGGCTTGTCGAAAATGGTTATTTACCGTGATAATATCGACAACATCATCGGTTACGTGCACATTCGGGATGCATTTAAGAAACCCGAGAATCTGAAGAAAATTTTAATGCCCGCATTCATCGTGCCTGAGCCGATGGCGGCCAATGAGGTCTTGGAAAGCTTCATTAAAAAGAAACGTAATCTCGCCGTGGTAGTCGATGAGTACGGGGGCACGTCGGGCATCTTAACCATCGAAGATGTGGTTGAAGAGATCTTCGGTGAAATTGAAGATGAACACGACAAAGAAGAACTCATCGAAAAACAGCTCAGTGAAACCGAATTCCAGTTCAGCGCTCGTCTCGAAATCGATTATCTGAACGAAGAATACGATTTAAAACTTCCCGAAAGCGACGATTATGACACTTTGGGCGGATTAATCATTCACCATTTGGAAGATATCCCATCACAAAATGAAACTGTAATTATCGGCGCTTACCAATTCAAAATGAGGAAAGTAGCTGAAACCCGCATCGATTTGGTCGATCTTGTTGTCGTTCAAAACGAATCTTAAACTTCGCTTACAACGTACATTTCTTCGCGATAATCGGCAGTGCTTTCATAAATCACAGAACCTCCGTATATTCGCCGCTCTAAAAATTAAAGCTATACGCAATGGCATTGATTGAAAAAATTCGGAATCGTCAAGGTCTTTTGATGATTATGATTGGTCTAGGTATGGTCGGATTCCTCATCCCTTACGATGCAGTAATGTCGTTATTCGGATCAGGACAAAACCGCCCAGTTGGAAGCATTGATGGCACAAGCATCAGCGCAATAGAGTACCAAAATGCTCTACAAAAGCGTCGCTCATTGTTCAACTACACGAACAACCAAGCGTTGGAATCGGAAGTATGGAACGATATCATCGAAGGTATTCTCCTTCAAGAAGAATACCGTGCGCTCGGACTTGAAGTTGTGCAAGATGAATTCGACGAAATTCGTTTCGGAGAGCACATCTCGCCTTACGTTTTACGTACATTCTATGGTGGTCAGGCCACTGCAGAGACGCGCGAGAACTGGAAGCAGACCTTTGCAGGCATGTTCAACGACAAAACTGGCCCTGGTTTGGCAAACTACCAAGGCTACGTTGAAGTAATCGTACAGAAGCGTCTTCGCGAGAAGTACGACATGCTTATTTCAAAAGGATTATATGCAAACGGGCTTGAAGCCAAGTACGAATACGTGCGTGGCGAGGAAAAAGCGAATATTGAATACGTCCTTGTGCCGTACGAGCAAATCGGAGACAGCCTCGTAACTGTATCTGAGAGCGATGTGCGTGCCATGTACAATCGCCGTAAGAATGACGCTTCGTTGAAGCAACTCGATGGGCGTGACGTAGAATACCTCAGCTTTAGCATTGAGCCTTCACAAGCTGATATTGACGCATTGCAAGCTTCAATGCAAGAAATTGCTGACGAATGGAAGACCCTAACAAACGATACGGCTTTCGTTATCGAAAAAAGCGGTAACCCAACTTACATGTCACAACAGTTGCGCGAAACTGAAGCGGTTAGCGACAATGATCGACAAATCTTTAATGTGGAGCCAGGAACAGTTGTTGGTCCATACGAAGACAATGGTGTAGTTCTCATCGTGAAGCCTGTTGGATTCACCAATGTTCCTGATAGCACCGTGAAGTGCCGCCACATTCTTCTATCATTCAAAAACAAAGACAACAGCAGTGAGGTAACCGAGTTGACAGCGCGTGCTGACAGCTTGCGTAAGCGTTTGCGTGCGGGTGAGAAATTTGAAGATTTGGTGACGAAGTTTACCGATGATCCAGGTTCAAAAAGCACCGGTGGTGTGTATGAGTTCTTCCCACGCGGTCAAATGGTTAAGCCTTTTGAAGATTACTGCTTCGACAATAATCCAGGCAGTATTGGTATCGTTGAAACAACCTACGGCATTCACTTGATCGAAGTTCTTGAGCAACGTTGGTCAGTGAAGCAGGCTGATTTAGCTGTGATTGCACGCCAAATTGCAGCATCCAGTGAAACCCAAAAAGAAGCGTACAATACAGCACGTGACTTTGCGGTGAACTACAGCGACTACGAGTCATTCAAAACCGCTGCAGATACCATGGGCTATGCCTTAACCGAAGCCAAAAACCTTCGCAAAGGAACCGGCACCGTGGGTAGCTTGCGTGATGCTTTTGAAGTTGTAAACTGGGCTTTCAAAGCTGAGAAAGGTGAGATTTCAACTCCTTTCACTGTGGGAACAGATTATGTAGTTGCTGTTGTAACGAAAGTGATGATTGCAGGTGTCCCTTCATTTGAAAACGTAGAAGAGCAAATGCGTGCAGAAGCTTTGAAAGAGGCCAAAGCCAAATACATGATCGACAAGTTGAAAAAGGCTGAAAACCTTGCTCAAGCGGCTGAGATTGCACAAACTACAGTTAAAACCGGCATGAATATCACCTTGAAGAGCGGAACAATTCCTGGTTCAGGTGTTGGCGCAGAGCCTGTAGTTTCGGGCTTGGCATTCGCAATTCCAAGCGGCAGCATGTCATTGCCGTTGCAAGGAGAGCACGGCGTTTGGGTGATTGCTCCCACTGGAGAAATCATTCGCGCACTCGACAAAGACAACTATTTGACCGAGCAAGATCAGGTTACAAGCCGCATGCGCGGTGGGGTCTCAACCCGCATGTTCAACGCCATGAAAGATGGTGCTAAATTGAAAGACGAGCGTCAGAGCTTCTGATCGAATCACATACTTTATAAAGCGAAAGCCTTCCTTTAACGAGGAGGGCTTTTTCTTTGTTGTAAGCTTGAGTTAAGGAATCAGCAGCGATCCATCCCCATAGCTCAAAAAGCGGTATCCGCCCGTTAGGGCGTGATCATAAACCCTTCGCCAATCGTCACCAATGAGGGCGTAAACAAGCAGTAACAAGGTGCTCTTCGGCATGTGGAAATTAGTGAACAAGCCTTTGATTGAACGCACGGTGTAACCGGGTGCGATCATAATCGAGGTTGTAAATGCGATCTGCTGCAAGCCCTCAGCAACCATGCATGCATGCAAGAACTGCATCGCCTCTTCGAATGAATCAAAAGGCGTGGCAAGTTGATACGGCTCATGTTGGTCGACATGCTGCGGAATCGTGCCCTGCAGTTTCGACTTCACTGCGAGCCAATACAGGCTCTCCAATGTGCGAAGGCTCGTAGTTCCTACCGCATACCGATCAACAGCAAGGGTGAGCGCCGAAATGGCCTCCAAGGTGCATTCACAATATTCTTCGTGCATGGGGTGATCAGCGATGCGCTCAGTGGACATCGGCTTAAAGGTGCCTGCGCTCACATGGAGGGTCAAATTCACACGATTCACTTGCAGTTGGGCAACCAGTTCAGGCGTGAAATGCAAGCCCGCTGTTGGGGCGGCTACACTGCCTTCGCGCTCGGCAAATGCCGTTTGGTAGCGGTACAAGTCTTCATCGATCGCTTCGCGTGCGATGTATGGCGGCAAAGGAATTCGGCCTACCTGTTCAAGCACCTGGTTGAAGGTAGTTTTTGCGCCATCCCATTTGAATTCGATCAAAAATTCATCGTCGCTTCGTTCAACGCGCGTTGCACTGAGCTGCACACCCCCCCCTTCAACACTTACTGCGCCTGCCTTCCAGCGTTTTGCACCGCCAACGAGGCACCACCATTGAGTGACGTCGCGAGCTACCATGGCCGATTCAGTGCTTAAGTTATGCGGACGAAGCAAGAAGATTTCAATTCGTCCACCGGTCTCTTTTTGCCCCACAATGCGCGCATGAATTACCTTGGTATTGTTTACAATGAGTTGACTGCCTGCCGGCAGGATGCGCGCCAAGTCGGCAAAATGGTGATCGCTTATTTCACCTTTGCGGTAGAGCAGCAGTTTAGATTGATCGCGTTGTGCAAGCGGATGGAGGGCGATTGCCGCACTCGGTAAAACATAATCGAACTCTTCGGGGCTGTGGTCGTTCATCGGCATGGCGCAAATTTAGGAAGATGCGAGATGGGATTGACAGAAACAAAGAGCCCCGCGACATCGTTATCTCGCGGGACTCCAAACCTTAACTAAAACTAACTATACTAATGAGCCCGGTCAGACTGACCGAGTTCTTACTTCCTACAAAGATCGCAAAAAATCAGCAAATTCAGCCTATTTTTTGTTTTCAATCGACGATTGGTTCAATTTAACATATAGAGCGCAAACGAATTTTCGTCGATCTGCTCCAATTCGAGGTTAAGAACCAATGCCAACAGGGTGAGCGTTTCAAACGCCCCAGAATCGGTGAAAGTACCTGAGAACTCTTTCCCACTTTCACGCAAGTTATCATCAAGACGCACAGATACACCATAACGTTGCACGACATGGTCAATTACACGTGAAATATCTGCATTTGTGTAATTCACTTCAGTGCCCGGCTGCCATGAGGGGGCTGTTAATCCGTGCTCATAAGGCACACTCAATGACCCACTGCGTGTTTTCACGCCTTGCCCCGCTGTGATCACGTGTGCGACATCTCCTGAAGCTACATTCACTTTTCCGGTGATGCATTCTACAGCAAAGCCTTCATTTTGGGCATACACGTTAAAGCTGGTACCCAAAACCGAAACATCACCCGCAGCTGTGTGCACGGTGAAGGTTTCTCCTTTGGCTACTTCGAAGAACGCTTCTCCTTTCAAGATCACTTCCCGCTGATCCCATGACGAGGCATAGGCTATTGAGCTTCCCGGGGTTAAATGAACCACTGAACGGTCAGGTAAAATAACCTGCTCGTAAGTACTCGCTACAAACTCAACCGGCTTTTCATCGATCAACGAGGCCGCAAAAAATAGCACGGCCGCAATGCACGCTGCCGCAATCCAAACGCTTGCTTTGCGATACAAGGGAACGACCTTCACGGTCGAACTCGCTTCAAGTCGCGCTTGCAACTTGTCCCATGACGCTTCTTTCGCACATGCTTGAGGCACTTCCCAATTGGCTACCGTGCGCTCAAACATGATTTTATTCTTCTCTTCCAAACCTTCGATGTGTGTGGTAACGATAATCTATACAAAGGTGAACGGTGTTTCCCTACCTTCAAAATCAACTTTATTCAACTATTTCAATCGCAACGGCAACTCGTGTGGCCGAGGTGAGGTAACCGGTTCCTCCTTCAACATTTGACGGACCGGTTGTAAGGCGGTTGCCACCTTCAGCCGGACGGTAGAAAAACAGATTCTCATAGGCCCTGTCGATGGCATAAACGGTGAGCGTGTGTTCGCCATAAAACTGAAAATCAGTATCAAATAAGGTAGTTCCTTGTCCGGGTACGGGCAAGCTATACTGCGCTTCAAAATTCCCTGAAGGCACAGCAAAGGGGATGGTTTCGCCAGTTGTGGGTTCGGCCAAGGTTAACACATGCGAAATGCCTGCATCGGTTGCCCACAATACGGTGAAAATAGGCTGTCCGAGTGAATTTACATTGACTGGAATAACAGTTGCACTCACCTGAACCAGGTTAATCGCTGCGGGTACGGTGGTTTCAGCGCGCGCGTGAAGCGCATCGGTTAACACCTCAATGGCATAGTGTGTACTGGCATTCACCGTGATATCATCGCTGAACCAGCGCGCAGCATTGAGCGGGTCTTGTTGAAGGTTTACCTTGCCCCCATCCGGCAGATGACAAACTACCGTTGCATTGCTGAGCGGCATAGACTCGAAATCGCGCACCAGCTCAACCTCAACAGCGAGTGATTCACCCGCGATCAGTATACCTTGCATGGCAATGGATTCGACCTGCTCATCCGGCCGACAGGCCGAAACCCCTAGAACGACCAGCCAAATAAATGTTGCAATTCTTACCATTCGATGCTCATTTGAAGTGACGGAATCATGCCTAAAAAAACCAAGTCGTTGAAATCGACCAATAGGTTATCGGCTTGCGTGCCTGAGCTGAAGTAATAGCGGTCGCGAATGTTCATGCGGTCGTACACGTTGTAGACCGACAAACCGATGAGCAACTTACCTCCGAGCGCATCGCAGGCATAGGTTGCTGAGAGATCAAGGCGGTGGTAATCAGGCAAACGGGCACCGTTCAGCTCAGAAAAAGCGACGAGTGGGCGTGTTCCTCCGTTGATTAGATCGACGTCAACGACACCCGTGGCCGCCGTGTAAGGGAGGCCTTGTGCGTAAACGAATACCGCGTTGAAGCTAAATCGCCCTGGTCGAAAGCTGTAAACGAGTTTTGCCTCGTGGCGGCGGTCGAAATATGCCGGCACCTCTTTCTTCGGGAGTGCATCAAAGCTGTTGAAAGCCCGAGCCCATGTATAGGCGATCCATCCGGTATGCAATCCTTCAGGTTTGCTGACCATGAGTTCAAGTCCACGCGCCCTGCCGCGACCGACGAGTAAGTCGTTCTCAAATGTTCCTTGATCGAAAGCCGTGAACCGAAGGGCATCTTCGACCGTGCCTTGACTCCATTTGTGGTAAACTTCAGCGTCGAGTTTTATGTGTTTTCTGCGATAAGTTGCCCCCGCAGTTACTTGATCTGCGCGCAAAACGGGGAGCGTTTCTCCATCGGCGACGCGCCACTCGTCGGCCGTATTCAAAAAGAGGTCTTGCCGACGCAAGTTGCGGATGAACTGGAAATTTCGTCCTGCACCACCATGAAGCGTCAAATTCGGAAGCACCATCCATTCGGCTGTAATGCGCGGTTCGTGGTACAACCGGTTAAGTCCGGTGTAGAACGAGGTTCGCCATCCGCCCGTTAGGGCTAAATCATCACCCATCATGTACACATCTTGAATGTACAAGGCGAGGAGACTTTCAGCAGCGACCGACTCGGCAAAATTGCCATCGCTATCGAGGCGGCTGTTTTCGACGCGCATGGCAGTGCTTGCCGTGCCAAAACCGAGTGTGTGCTGGTTCAATTTCATTTCATGATCGTAGCGAATGGAGAGGTCGCTGATTTCTGTATTGCGGTCAAAGAACAGGGTGTCTTGCGTGCCTAAGAAGATGTTCATGCGGCGGTCAAAGCCAAACAACTCTGAGCGGTAGGTTGAAAATCCGACTGTTAAATTGCCCGCGTGGGTGGCATCCCATTGTTTGGCCCAGCGGGTACCTACGCCTGTGTTTCCCCATTGGCTGCGATCGTTGTATTCGAACATGAATCGATCGTCACGCGTTCGTTCGGCGAATTGCATCGCCAAGCGATCGCGGCCGTTGTATATGGTAAATGAAAAACGGTCGTTGGCTTTCGACTCCCATCCCACCTTTGCCGTGAAGTCATAAAAATTGAAGTCGGGTGTGTTACCTGACCTGAAAAACGATTCACTCGCGGTGGTGTTGGTGCTGTTGCCGTATAAATTGGTAAACAGGCTTCGGTAAACGGGGCTAAAAATGACATCTGTAAACGAGCGGCGGGCTGAAAGCATGAGCGATGCCTTGTTGCCAATGATTGGCGTTTCGAGGTGTAAGGCTGTGCTGAGCATGTTCACATCGAGCTTTCCACGGGTGAGTTCTTGGCTGCCTTGTTTTCCAGTGATTTCGATCACAGCCGAAGCGCGCCCTCCAAATTTGGGTTCAAAAACGCCCTTGTGCAAACGGATGTTCTTGATGGCGTTTGCATTGAAAGCTGAGAATAATCCGTAAAAGTGATCGAGGTAGTAAATGGTGAATCCGTCATACACCACCAAATTCTCATCGGCTGCACCGCCGCGAATGTGAATATTGGCGCTACTTTCCAGTGCACCACTGACTCCCGCAAGGAGTTGAAGCGTGCGCACAGGGTCAGGTTCACCTGTTCCGGGCAAATAAAATGCTAACTCAGGATCAATGCTAACCAAGGCAGGCACACGGCTCTCAATGACCCGCTTTTGGCGCTCGGTAGTGATGAGGGCAACGGGCAAGTTTGCACTTACTTTGGGCAGACGAAAAACCACTGTTTCACCGGCGTAATCACGTGGAACCGGGAAACTGAACGATTGATAGCCCAGGTATGAAATGGTTACGGTTGCCGTATCTGAGTTCACGCCGTACAGGGTAAACCACCCTTGTTCGTTGCTGACGGCTCCTTTGTTTGAGCCGCGGGTAACGATGGTGGCAAAGGGCAAGGGCTCGCCGTCTAATTCGTCAACCACGCGGCCGTGCAAAGGGTAGTTAAAGGTTTCGGGCTGAACGCCCGGATTGGAGATCGTGGCACGAACAATGACATAGGTGTCATCGACAACAGTGTAGGTGAATCCTGTTTCTTGGAGCCACATTTTCAGGATGTCGCTGAGCAGGATGCGTTCTCCAGTGCCACTCACGTTGTACGCGCGCAGCGCCCGACTGTCGTAGGCAATTTTAATGTCGTAATCGCGTCGAATGGCCAGCAATGCTCGGTCGAGCCGTTCGCCTTCGCCGCTGAACGACACATAGGGAATGCTGTCTTGTGCGCAAACTTCATTGAGAAATCCAGCACAAACGAAAATAAGGCTAATGAATATGCGGCGAATCACACCTCAATATTGAGCTTTTCTCGCAGAATTTGAAGCGCTTTGCTCATTCTTTTCTCAACTGCTTTAATGCTGATGTTCAAACGTTCAGCAATTTCGCGGTATTTGAGGTCTTCAATGCGATTCATCAAGAACACTTCGCGGCTTCCATCGGGCATTTCACCAATTACTTTCTGGAGTTTCGCTTGAAATTCATCCATTTCAATGAGAAAATCAGGGGTGTCGCGCTCCGCGCGATCGGAAGATGCGTTGATGAATTTATACTGGAGTTGTTGCCTTTTCAGGTAATTGATTGCGAGGTTTCCAGCAATGGTATAGAGGTAAGCCTTTACGGTCTTGCGGTCGATGCGTTCTCTGTTTTCCCAAAGCTTTACAAAGGTATCTTGCGCGAGATCTTCGGCGAGGTCAGCATCTGAACATTTGAAGTACAAAAAGTTACGCACAGCAACGTAGAACTCGTTGAAGATTTCGCGGTACGCTTCAAGCGTAAGGGTTTCGTACGTATTATTAGAACCAGAAAGGCTGAAGATCACGTTCAGTGCATTGGATATGGGCTGAAAAATACTAAAAAAGAAAATGCGCTTTATCAATGCGCTTTAATTCGGTCTTCCGTTCACCGTGAATAGTTGTCCGCTCTTCAAAAGTTGATGTGCCCTCGCGCTTGAAGTCGTTATCTTCACCACAAAAGTGATGCTATGCTCAAGAAAACATCTCTCCTTGTTATATTTCTGGCTGCTTTTGTAGGTTTAACAAACCAAGTTCATGGTCAAATTGCGGGCTTTTGGAACGGGTATGTCAATTTAATGGGGCAAAACCTGCGCATCGTGTTCTTCTTTGAAGAAACGCAGGGTGGCTTCACGGGTGTCATGGGCAGCCCTGACCAAGGGCTTGATGGAATGCCTGTGACACATGTGCATTTTGCAGACAACACATTGGAAGTGAACATTGACGAATTGGGCTTAACATTCAGCGGTGTTTATGATGGCGCCGCAGAGCAAATCGCTGGGCAGGTGAAACAACGGGGAATGGCTTTCCCCACTGTTCTGAAGCGGGAGGTGCTCGAAGCACGGGAGATCGAGCGCCCACAAACCCCAAAGCCACCCTTCCCCTACACTGAAGAAACAGTGACCATTGCGGTCGCCAATGGAAATTACCAGCTCGAAGGCAGCTTTACCCGGCCTGAAACACCCATTATCGCTGCGGTTTTGCTCGTTAGTGGTTCAGGTCCACAAGACCGTGACAGCGAAATTCTCGGTCATCGACCTTTTGCGGTTTGGGCAGATTACTTGAGCCGACGGGGCATCGCAGTTTTGCGTTACGATGAACGTGGCGTAGCCCAATCGACAGGCAACTTCAACCTTTGCAACACGTTCGATCTCAGTGCTGACGCAGCTTCGGCGTTTGGCAGTTTGCGCGAACGCGTAGGTAAAGATCTGCCGTGCGGGGTAATGGGACATAGCGAAGGCGGAATTGTAGCGCCTGTTGTAGCCACCTTGCGCAGCGATGTCGATTTCATTGTTTCATTGGCGGGCGCGGGGCTCCCTGGGAAAGATATTTTGTACACCCAAAACATTGATATCGCCGTAGCTGAAGGTTTAACAAAAGAAACCGCTGAGGCTCGGGCCAACCGTACTTTAGGTGCGATTGAACGTGTAATAGCCGGTGCAGACAGCCTTGCAATAAGTGAAGCCCTGCACGACTACTTCACGCAAAATCCAAGCGAATTGCAAGAACTTTCTAGCGCTGAAGAATTTGAGCTGTGGAATACCAGTTTAAATACGGTTTGGATGCGCGGCTTATTAGTCCTAGACCCCCGTGAATATTGGAGCAAAATCACCTGCCCTGTTCTCGCAATCAATGGCGACCGCGACACGCAAGTGAATGCCGCCCAAAACCTGCGTGCGATCCAATTTGCCACCCGACGAGCAAAAAATAGCAAGGTTAAAACCGTCACGCTTGCTGATCACAACCACCTTTTTCAACGTAGCACTACGGGCGCGATTTCAGAATATGGCAGCCTTTCTGAAACGGTGTCTGAAGAAACCTTAGAAACCGTTTATTCATGGATTCGCAACCTTTGCATCAAAACAATAATTCAGCGTCCACCATCCCATGAGTGAGCTTAAAAACAGCGAACGCAGTCCGTTCTGGGCTTTTCAAATCACCGGATGGTCGTTGCTATTCTTGGTGATTATTGGCGTGAACCTGTACCAAGACCAAGGCAACACCCACTGGAGCACCCTGTTTTTATCGGTACTGCTCTACCTTGGCGGGATGGGGTCAACTGCGCTGTTCCGCTGGTTCATCAAGCGCGGGCAATACGAAACGGCACGATTGCGTAAAGTAATTCCCCCGCTCATACTAGGAAGCCTTGTCACCACCATTTTATGGTCAGCCCCTGTGCTCATTGCCCAGTACATGTTCGCCTTAAACGAACCTGAAACAGGCCCATTTCTTTGGTTTGCTGTTTGGCTCACGCTGTTAAACAACTTCTTCGTTGTGTTACTTTGGGGGCTCATTTATTTCGCTTGGCATTACTTTAAACTTGCTCAAGTTGCGCGCATCGAGCGCTATCGCACCGATGCAGCCATGCGCGATGCCCAGTTGAATACCTTGCGCGGACAGATCAATCCGCACTTCATGTTTAACTCCCTCAATAACATCCGCGCGCTAATGCTCGAAGATGTTGACAAAGCGCGAGAAATGGTCACCCGATTGAGCGATCTCCTCCGTTACAGCATGACGATCAGCGAAAAGCGCGAAGTGAGCTTGAAAGAAGAGCTCACGGTTGTTCACGACTTTTTGGCCTTGTGCAAAGTTCAGTACGAAGACCGTTTGCATTATAGCGTAGAAGTTGACGAAACTGCCTACGAACGTAGAATTCCTCCAATGGTGCTGCAGATCTTGGTTGAGAACAGCGTCAAACATGGCATCTCCTCTTTAACGGGTGGCGGTGATATTCACATCGTCGGCGCCGTTGAGGATGAGCGGTTGGTGCTTGAAGTGAGCAACAGCGGCAATTGGAACACCGACGGAAAGCGCAGCGACAGCAACGGCATCGGCTTGCCCAATGTGCGGAAACGCTTAAAACTTTTATACGGCAACTTAGCCACTTTTCATGTCAGCGAAAAAGATAACCGCGTGATTGCACGCATAGAAATACCGATATGAGTACGGAGAAAATTACAGCGATCATTGTTGAAGATTCACGCCTGGCGCGTCTTGAATTGAAAACCATGCTCGAAGCTCATCCTGAAATCGAATTGGTGGGTGAAGCCGACGGGGCCGACGCCGCTGAGGCACTCATTGAAGAGCTGGATCCTGATTTGTTGTTTTTGGATATCCACATGCCCGGACGTGATGGCTTCGCTTTGCTCGAGGCCTTGGAGAGTGTTCCGCATGTGATTTTCACAACCGCATATGATGAATATGCGATTAAGTCGTTTGAGTACAATGCACTCGACTACTTGCTCAAACCTCTCAAAGCCGACCGTTTGGCACAAGCCATTGATAAAGTGGTTCAACTGCACCGCGAGGCGAGCGCACCAAGCACGAACACTGCCGCGCAGGAGTACCTAGATCCCGACAAACGTGTTTTCGTGAAAGACGGCGAAAAATGCTGGTTGGTGCGGTTGGGAGATATCCGCATGTTTGAGGTGTATGGCAACTATTCACGGGTGTATTTTGAAAATTTCAAACCGCTCATTCTTCGTTCGCTGAACCAACTCGAAGAGCGGCTCTCGCCTGAAATATTCTTCCGTGCGAATCGGCAGCAAATTATCAATGTAGCACACGTTGAGAAAGTAGATACCTGGTTCAACGGACGATTAAAGGCAACCCTCGTTGGCGGGGCAGAGGTGGAAATATCTCGCCGACAGGCGGTAAAATTCAAAGACTTGCTGAGTCTCTAATCGACTGCAGTAAATAATGAATCGGCTTTTGTAAATTTGTACCACCAGAGGAAATGACCCGCTGGAAAAACCGCAGGGAGTATGCAGAAGGAACGTGCGCTTGTTATTGGAGCGTCAGGGCAAATTGGCATTGAGTTGTTGTTGCAACTTAAAGCACGAAATGGGGCCGAAAACACCGTGGGAAGCGATTTACGCATACCCGAAGTTGATGAACTCCGCGACATTTCCTTTGAACACCTCAACGTGCTTGACACCGAAGCGCTTGAGCGCATTGTCGTTAAGTACGAAATCGACACGGTATACAATTTGGCTGCTTTGCTGAGCGCAACGGCTGAAAAGCACCCTGAGAAAGCGTGGGATTTGAACATGAACGGCCTGTTCAATGTGCTCAACCTTGCAAAGAAGGGGTTGCTAAAAAAGGTTTTTTGGCCATCGTCGATCGCAGTGTTTGGTCCGACTACGCCGAAGCAAAACACTCCGCAATTGGCGCTTTGCGAACCCAATACCGTGTATGGAATTTCGAAGCAAGCCGGTGAGCGTTGGTGCGAATACTACTTCAACAATTACGGTGTCGATGTGCGCAGCTTGCGTTACCCAGGGCTAATCGGGCACCGCAGTGAACCGGGCGGCGGCACCACCGATTACGCCGTACATATATTTTATGAGGCTTTGGAAAAAGGTGCCTACACCAGTTTTCTGTCAGCTGAAACGCGCCTCCCGATGATGTACATCGAAGATGCAATTCGCGCAACGCTTGAATTGATGGATGCTCCAGCTGATCATGTGAAGATTCGCAGCGCTTACAACTTGAGTGGCATCGACTTCACCCCTGAAGATCTTGGGGCGGCCATTCGCAAACGCATTCCTGATTTCAAACTCGACTACCAACCTGATTTCCGCCAAGCGATCGCAAACAGCTGGCCGGGAAGCATCGACGACCGCGCTGCTCAAACCGATTGGGGCTGGAAACCCGAGTATGATCTCGCTCGCATGGTCGACGTAATGCTTGAGGCCATCGCAAAAAAAAAGGCCTTGGGTGAAACAACCCGCTAAGTTTAACGTAAGACAAGGCATTACCAATTTGTCTTTGTCTTATGAAAACGCATCAGCAACCACGTCACGGGCTCCTCGTTTTCGCCTTGGTTCTTCAAGTTTTCGGCCTAACGGCCGGATGGGATTCAGGTGAACTCAATCGCGTCGATACCCAAGGCATGCGTCAGGGTTATTGGATCATCAAAGGCTACATGACTTCCGAGCAAGGATACGGTCCGAATGCCACGGTTGAAGAAGGACATTATGTCAACAATAGCAAAGAAGGCGTGTGGAAGCGTTACTACGCCTCAGGCGTGATGCGCAGCGAAATTACCTACCGCAACAATGCGCCGTATGGCCCTTATGCCATTTATTACCCCAGTGGGCAACTTGAAGAAAAAAGCACCTGGCACCGCAATAAAAATGTGGGCGATTTCATGCGATTTCATGAAAATGGCCAGCCACAACAAGCCTTTTACTTCGCCGATAATGGCAAAAGAAATGGTGAGCAACGTTACTACCACGAGAATGGCCAGCTTTCGCTCGTTGTTAACGCAGTGAACGGGAAAGAAGACGGTGAAATGCGGCGGTATGACGAAAACGGTCGCTTGAAAGAAACCAAACGACTGTCTGGTGGACAATTGGAACCTGGTTCTATTCGAACCTATAAAGGGTCAAACAAATCTACAACAACCACCCCAAAAACAGTTGCCGAAGAAGTAGTTGCTCGCGCACCTGGACCTACCGAACAGCCGAACGAAGCTTACCTCTTTGAACCGAATGGACACAACATCTTGTACAATAAAAGCCAACAACTTACCCAAGTTGGAGATTTCAAAAATGGCCGCTTATGGGATGGCAAATGGTATCGCTACAATGGACATGGCATCTTAATTCGCATTGAGATTTATCAAAATGGTCGTTATATCGGAACAGGTGTCATTGAAGAAAATAACAACTAAGAACTGCGAACTCGCATATCTTAACTACTATAGAACGGGTCGCAATATGTGGCCCGTTTTGTTTCATGATTGTACCTTTGCAACGCACTGAAAATCGTTACTTTTACCCCATGCAAACCGAACGTTTCCATGAGCAAAAGCTCAGCTTGTACAACTGCCTCAGCCGCACCAAAGTTCCTTTTGAACCACTCAATGCGCCTTATGTAGGCATGTATGTTTGTGGTCCTACCGTATACAGCAACGTGCATTTGGGCAATGTGCGCACATTTCTCACATTCGATATCGTATACCGATACCTTCAATTTTTGGGGTATAAAGTACGCTACGTGCGCAACATCACGGATGTGGGCCACTTAACGGGTGACAGCGACGACGGCGAAGACAAAATCGCTAAAAAAGCACGCCTCGACAACCTCGAGCCCATGGAAGTGGTGCAGAAATACACAAACGACTTTCACGATGTGATGCGCGTGTTCAATATTCTGCCTCCGTCGATTGAACCCACTGCAACAGGACATATCATCGAGCAAATCGAACTAATTAGAACGCTCATCGATCGCGGCTTCGCCTACGAAGTCAATGGTTCAGTGTATTTCGATGTTCCAAAATACAACGAGAACTATCCGTACGGCGAGTTGTCTGGCCGAAAAATTGATGAGCTCATGAGCAATACCCGCGACCTCGATGGCCAAGACGAGAAACGCAACGCACTCGACTTTGCCTTGTGGAAAAAAGCTGAACGGGGACATTTGATGCACTGGCCTTCACCGTGGGGCGAAGGCTTTCCAGGCTGGCATCTTGAATGTTCAGCCATGAGCACAAAATACCTTGGCACACAATTCGATATTCACGGCGGGGGAATGGATTTAAAATTCCCACACCACGAATGTGAAATCGCTCAAAACAAAGGGGCTACGGGTCACGACCCTGTGAAGTACTGGCTCCACGGAAACATGCTCACGGTCAATGGCAAGAAAATGGCTAAATCTGAAGGAAACGGATTTACCCCCGAAGAACTGATCACAGGTAACCATGCATTGCTCGATAAAGGTTACCACCCCATGACCGTTCGGTTTTTCATGCTCCAAGGACACTACGCAAGCACCCTCGACTTCTCAAACGAGGCTTTGCAGGCCGCTGAAAAGGGCTTCGCTAAACTCACCGCAGCAGCGGCGCAACTCGATAAACTTAACGCTTCATCAGCTTCTGATTTTGACGCTGCAGCGTGGAGTCAACGCTGTTTTGATGCCATGAATGATGACTTCAATACCCCGGTATTGATTTCTGTACTTTTTGAAGCGGTGAAAGCCATCAACTCCAACCTCGCGGGCTCTGTGGCACTTTCAGCGGATGATATTGCAAACCTCCAAACCTACTTGCCTGCCTTTTGCACAACGGTATTGGGCTTAGACCTTAACTCGGCTGAACGGAGCGAAAACGACGGTTTGGCTGACGGCTTGATGGAACTTATTCTCACCTTGCGCGCAGACGCAAAAGCCAACAAAGACTGGCCTACTGCCGACCGCATTCGCGAGCACTTGAATGCACTCAAAATTGTAGTTAAAGACACCAAAGACGGAAGCACCTGGACGCATGAAAATTAAAATCGCACTTGTAGTTTTAGCCATTATTGGTCTAATCGCCTGCGAACCTGATGCTACAAATTCAGGCCCTGTTGCGAAGGAAAAACCAGCATACGCTGTCCCCTCATTTAACGGAGACTCGGCTTATGCCTTCGTGCAAAAACAAGTTGACTTCGGCCCTCGTGTACCCAACACCGAAGCTCATGGAGCGTGTGCCATCTACCTTGCCGACAAATTACGCGATTACGGAGGTGACGTTATTGTGCAAGAAGCGGTTGTGACGGCCTGGGATGGTACCCCGCTGAACATGAAAAACATTATCGGCCAATGGGCGCCCGAGAAAAAGAAACGCCTCTTGCTCTATGCGCATTGGGACACGCGTCCGTATGCTGACAAAGACAGCGTACGCACACGCGAACCCATAGATGGCGCAAACGACGGGGGCTCTGGCGTAGGCGTTTTACTTGAAGTCGCCCGCCTGATGAAACAAAGTCCACCCGACGTGGGTGTTGATATCATCTTCTTCGATACTGAAGATTATGGTGCCCCCGAATGGGAAGACGAAAATGCAGGTGACTTTACCGACTGGTGCTTGGGCTCGCAGTACTGGGCTGAAAACAAACACAAACCCGGATACCGCGCGAAATTTGGCATCTTACTTGACATGGTTGGTGGTAAAGATGCCATTTTCCACAAAGAAGGCACCTCCATGGCACTTGCCCCGAACGTGGTAAATCACATTTGGGCGGTGGCCAAAGAACTCGGCTATGGCGATCGTTTTCGCGACAAGGTTACCCCGCAAACCATCGATGACAACTACTTTGTTACCTATGTCGGTGGCATACCCAGTGCGAATATTGTCGAGTATCACGTTGATGTGCTCACGATGGGGTACGGCAAATTTCACCACACCCACCTCGACAACATGCGTATCATCGACAAAGGCACGCTCGAAATGGTCGGTCGCGTGGTGATGGAAACAGTGTACGGCGAATAAGGCACAGTTTTCAACGGTTGAATGGTTAAAGAACACCGCGTTCTCAACAAATTTGACTGATCTACCCCCTTATCTTTGAGCCTGTTATTGCATCAATAGGCGGTGTTGGATGTGCCTGACGCCAAATCAGACACATTCCTACACCACATTTTTGAATTGTGTGGTACATTCAAACCAACCTAACACATCCAACTTGCTCAAACTCGTTGCATCTGCCCTTTTCATTTTCGGCTCCGTTTTGGTAGGGTTTTCTGCCGACCGGCAGGATGGGCGCGCAACGCAGAATCCAACACCTCCTTCACCCACAAGTGCTGAAGCCGCTTTGGATTATCTCGCACTTTCTGACTCCATTCTTGAGCACGATTTGGTCAGCGGTGAAGAACTGGCGCGTGTGCATTTGGAGCGCGGAAATTGCTTCAAACAACTCGACCGCCCGGTGAAGGCCATGCAGGCGTATCAGGCCGTAAGTAACCTGAGCAATGACCTTACGCTGCGGGCTGAAAGCCAAATGCGGATGGGCGACATCTATTTCGAACAAAAAAGTAATACGCGTGCGCTGGAGTACTACGGCCAAGCGCTCCGTGGCTTCGAGAAACTGAGCGACCGTGCGAATATTGTTTCGATTCAGTTCAAAACGGCATCGATTCACTTGCGCAGTGGCAATGAAGAGCTGGCGGCTCAATTGTTGAGGTCTATCATCGCTGACCCGAGCGTTGATGACATGCGACGCGCGGCTGCCCACGAAAGTTTAGGCCGTGTGCATTACAACTTAACCGAGTACCCCGCGTGCCGCGAGCACTTCGAGCTCGCCAATGCCATTTATGCGCAGTACAACCTTCGAGACGAGCAACTTCAGAACTACGATTTTTTGATGCGCAGCTACCTCGAACAGGGTCAAGTGAACGAAGCGCGCGACGTTGCGAGCGCAGCTGCTGATTTGGCCATCGCAGCGAACGACAGTCTGCAAACATCGCTTTTCTTCATGCAATTGGCGGCATTGTTCCAATCGTCAGGCGATTTACGGCAAGCGATAGTTTATCAAGAAATGGCGTTGGCACATGGAGCCGCACATCCGGCCGTTCAGGCCGTAGAAATACACCATAACATGGCGAATTTGTATGCGGCAGCCAGCCGCGACTCTGAAGCCTTACTCGCCTTTGAAGAAGCTGAATTCATAGCCAATTCGCAGGCGCTGGTGATTTGGCAAGAGCGCATTGCACGCAGCAAAGCCGACTTTTTCAACCGACGTCAGCGCCATGCCGAAGCCTTTGCCGAACTGATTATCGCCGACAGCCTTCAACGCATTGTGCTCATGGAGCAACTTTCAGCAGCCAAACGCGAACTCGGAAGCGGCAAATTCACTGAAGAATCGTACCTCCGCACAGAAGACGATTTTAGAACCGCACTCGAAGAACGTGAGCTGTCAAACATGCGCAACGCCATTATTATTGGCATTGTATTCTTTACGATCATCTTGCTTTTATTACTGCGTGAGTTTAGTCAAAAACGCAAGCTTAGCAAAGTGCTTGAATGGAAGGTTTACAAACGAACCCGCGAATTGCGCAAAGCCAACAAAGAACTCAACACGTACATCTACAAGTCGTCGCACGATTTAAGAACACCGCTCACCAGCATCAAAAGTTTGCTCCGTCTGCTCGAGAAAGAAGAACACAACGCAAGCACCAAAAAATACCTCGGATTGATTCAGTCGTGTACAGACCAAATGGACGATATTTTGGTCAATCTCTCGCGGGCTGTTGACTACAAAAAAGTTGATGTTAAGGTTGAACAAATCGACTTTAATAAACTGCGTTACCAAATCCAAGAGAAGGAACTTGCGAACGTCAAAGGCATCCGCATTGAGTGGGATATCCAAGAAGCGGGGGCATTCTATAGCGACTTCCGTTTGTTGAAAGTGATCCTGCAACAAACCATTTCCAATGCCATCGCCTACCGCAAAGGCGGCGAAGATGACTACTGCAAAATCAGCGTTTATACCGAGCCAAGCGGTGCGCGCTTAACCATTGAAGACAATGGTGTAGGCATACCTGAAAAGGTGCGCGACAAGGTATTTGACATGTTCGTTAAAGGCACGCACAAATCAACGGGTGCAGGACTCGGACTCTACCTTGTGCGGATTGCCGTCGATAAAATTCGTGCAAAAGTGCGCTTGGAGTCTGAAGAAAACGAAGGATGCACCCTCTTCTTCGAGCTACCGAATCTTAACTAACTGAACTAAATTGTTTGAGGAAGCGTACGTCGTTCTCGAAAAACATACGCAAATCGCCAATTTGGTAGCGCAACATGGCGATGCGCTCAATGCCCATGCCGAAGGCAAAGCCTGAATACACTTCGGGGTCAATGCCAGAAGCGCGCAAAACCTCGGGGTCAACCATGCCACAACCAAGCACTTCAAGCCACCCTGTTCCTTTGGTGATGCGGTAGTCGGTTTCGGTTTCTAGACCCCAGTAAACATCCATCTCAGCGCTTGGCTCAGTAAACGGGAAGTATGACGGGCGCAAGCGAATGCGTGCTTTTCCAAAGAACTCTTTGGCAAAGTAAAGCAAGGTTTGCTTCAAATCAGCAAACGATACATCTTTATCGATGTACAAGCCTTCAATTTGGTGAAATGCGCAATGCGAACGGGCCGAAACCGCTTCATTCCTGAAAACGCGACCGGGCATTACGATACGCAAAGGGGGTTGACGCTTCTCCATTTCACGCACTTGCACCGAGCTCGTGTGCGTGCGCAAGAGCAATCCATCTCCCTCAACGAAGAACGTATCTTGCATATCGCGGGCAGGGTGATCGGGTGGAAAGTTCAAGCCGCCAAACACGTGCCAATCATCTTCCACTTCGGGCCCTTCAGCCACGCTGAAACCAATGCGTGAAAAAATATCGAGAATCTCGCGACGCACAATCGAAATCGGGTGCCGAGAGCCGGGCGCCCAATCACCCGCCGGACGCGTGAGATCTTCGCCTGACGCTGCTTGTGCATCAAGCGATGCACCGCTTTCAGACGCTGCATCAATGCGCGCTTGCACAGCATCTTTCAATGCATTGATCTGTTGACCAATGGCCCGCTTTTCTTCGTTCGGTACAGCCTTAAAATCGGTTGTGAGGTCTTTTAAAATGCCCTTACGTCCAAAATAATGCACGCGAAACTGCTCCACAGCGGCGGCATCGCGAAGTTCGATTTGGCTCACTTCAGCGAGGAGCGCCTCAATGCGTTCTTTCATTACTTGATAACTTCAATCTTGAACTTCACGTCTTCGAGCGGGCGATCACCGCGGGCGGTCTGAACAGCGCCAATTACGTCGATAATTTCCAATCCTTCCACAATTTGACCGAACACCGTGTACTGCCCATCTAAATGTGGAGTACCACCTAAAGTTTGGTATTTCTGAATTTGCGCTTCGGTGTAGTGAAAATGCAAGCTACTGTCGCGTCGTGTGCTGTTGCAATTGGCTTCAATTCCGAGTAACATTTGGGGGGCAACAGGCGCACCTTGCACGATGTAAAACTGGCTTCCTGAAGAACGGCGTTGCGGATTTACTTGGTCGCCTTGGCGAGCCGCAGCCAGCGCACCTTTGGTATGCACTAGTGAGTCGATAATCTCAGCTTCAATCGTGTAGCCTGGTCCGCCCATACCTAAACGCATGTTTGGCTCAGCACCACGTGAGTCAGGGTCACCCCCTTGAATCATGAAGCCTTTGATCACGCGGTGAAAGAGGAGGTCGTTGTAAAAGCCTGATTCGGCCAATTTGATAAAATTATCGCGGTGTTGCGGCGTTGAATCAAACAATTCTGCGACCATGGTTCCGTACGGGGTAATGATCTTTACTTTGGTGTTTAAGGCTTCCATATTTGGCTTGGTTTCTTCAATGTTATCAAGGGTTTCAGACGATGCAACAGCGTCAACTTGCCCGGTACTGTTGGCGGCATCTTGGGCGTCATTGCACCCCGATGAGCTGGCAAGCGTAAAAAGAAAAAGCAATCCAACGCTCAGGAAAAGTGGCTTCTTCATATAAATTTCGTTTTTTTGTAGTTGAATCGAATTGTTCGAATCGCGAAATTAGGAAATTCTATCCCATGAAAGCACGTCATATTCAACTCGCAGGTGTAGTGGTGATCTTCTTAACCTCCTTGCTTGTATCGTCATGCAACAAAATTGAGGAGACCATAGCTACCATTACCATTGTAAACTCCTTTGGTTCGCCCGTCGCAGGGGCCGAGGTACGTTTGTATGCTGTTGGCTCCGTCGACAACGATTTCATTGGTGAAATTCGTTTTGACACGACTGCTACCACAAATGGCGCAGGAAAGGTTTCGTTTAATTTCTCAGAGTTCTACAAGCGCGGTCAGGCCGGGTTTGCGGTACTCGACATTGATGCTTCGAAAGGCACTTTGGTGGGCCGTGGCATCATTAAAATTGAAGAAGAAGAGGTAAACGAGACTTCGGTTACCATCGAATAAACGCATTGACGCGATTTGAAAAAGGTGCCTTGTGCACCTTTTTTTGTGCCTAGCGCTTGGGTTATTTCGTTTCAATCTCGCCCATTGCAGCGAAATACTGAACAATCGCACGCTTCACAAGCAGTTCTTGTTCACGCGGTTCAAGCGGAGGCAAGGTTTGAGATCGGGTATAGTGCGGCCACCCGTCTGAGTCGACCCCATCGTAAATATAATACCCATAAGGCTCGAGCAATGTGCATAGAGCCACGTGCATGAGGTCTACCTTTTCGTCTTTCTTGAATGTCTTAAACCCCAAGCCAAGCTCTTGTACGCCAATCAGGTACAAGATCGCTTGCAAATCAACATCTTCACCAAATTGAGCTTCGACGCGTTTCACGACAGCCTGCCACTCCATTTCGAACTGTACATCCATGCTGCGAAGATACAACCAAGAATGTGCAAAGCACATCCCTGTTCATGCGGCGCTGTTAATAACTTCAGTGATTTCTGTTCAAAACTCATCTGAAGCCGCTTAATTTGGCACCTTGAGAAATAGTGTCGACCGCCAGATGAAACGAATACTACAAATTTCAGCTGTGGCTTTATTTATTGTTTTCGGCCTAACGGCCGGATGCATTGCGCAAGATCTAACGAAGACTTACCTCGACGGCAGCTATCGCGTAACAGAGAACATCGCTGAAGCCCGCTACTACCGAACCGTTCAAGCGCACGAAAGTGGCCAAGTGAAGGTGTTGATTCATTACACATCGGATGTCGTGAAAATGCAAGGATACTTTACTGATTCAAGCTTAGCGAAAGAAAACGGTGAGTTTATCTTTTATTACCGCAACGGGCAAGTCGAATCAAGGGGTCAATATTGCGAGGGCAAGAAATGTGGCATTTGGAAACGTTGGGCTTGGGACGGCAGCGAGCGAGCCGATCGCCTGTATCCAGATCCAGCAACCATCAACAAGCGCATCATCGACGAGCCTGCAGTTTTCCCAGGCGGCTATGAAGCCTTGGTTCAGTTTGTCAGCGCACAAACCGTGTACCCTGAAGAGGCCATTCGCAAGCGCATACAGGGCGTCGTAAAGATTTCATTCAGCATCGACGAAGGAGGCTTAGTGCGCGACGTCGAAGTTGTAGAGCGTAACGCGTCGTTGATATCCCAAGCTGCCCTCGAGTGCATGTGGAAAATGCCTTTATGGGAGCCCGCCAAACGCGATGGCAAGTCTATCGCGAGTACTTTCATACTCCCCATCGAATTCAGTGTTTCAGGCGATACCGGATCGGTACGCGTTGGCAACT
>CAMCHP010000026.1 GCA_945874695.1 Chryseobacterium gleum | reverse complement strand
TAAAGATCAACGTCCGCCACAAGATTTGCTCGCCGCTGTAGTCCACGAACTGTGGGCACAGCCCGAGCGTGAGTTACATTATTTTGCCTTGGAGTTGGTTGAGAAGTTTGCGCCATCCTTTCGTGATTCAGACCTCGCGCTACTCGAGTTTTTGGCCAAAGAAAACCAGTGGTGGGACAGCATTGATGTGATCGCAACCAAGCTGTTGGGGGCCTACTTTAAGAAGTATCCTGAGGCGCGCCATCCTGCCGTGGAGCGCTGGCATGCGGAGGACGATTTCTGGTTGTGGCGTTGCGCCATCCTCTTTCAGTTGAAGTACAGGTCAAAAACCGACGTGACCTTGCTCGCATCGACCATCCTGCCGTTTAGGCAGAAAAAAGAATTCTTTATTCAAAAGGCCATTGGCTGGGCTTTGCGCGAGTACCGCCGCACCAATGCTGCGTGGGTCAACACTTTTGTGGCTGAACACGACTTAATGCCCTTGAGCCGCCGTGAAGCGCTCAAGCACGGGCCGTTGCCCGAGTGAGTGCTGCTTATTCAATCGGGTACTCAGACCGCGAAATGCCGCCCAAAATACCTAGGCCATCTTTGACATTGCTGAACACCAGCACAGGTTCTGCAAAAGGGTCGCCATCGGCGCTCAGGTAGCGGTCAACGGTGCGCAGGTATCGAAAGTAATCGTGCGATAAGCTACTCAAGCGCACCACATAGCGCGAATTGGGTAGGTAACTTTCAATGCGGAAAGTCAATGTGCGTGTGCTGCCATTGAATAAGGCGTCGGAGAACAGAAATTGATTGCCAAAGGCTTCGTTTTCAGCGATGCCTGTTGGTGTTTCATTGATTAAGATCGGATCTGTGGTGGCCAGTCCAATTTGAAAGTAAGCCGGACTGTCGAGCCACACTGTGTCGAGCACATAGGAGTTCAGTTCGGGGTCATAGATGTAATCAACGTAGAACGATTCATTTTGAAAGACTTCGATGCTGTAGTAATTTTCGGCTGCCGGATCATTGAAAGTGAGGGCGATGTTCAAGTTGTTCCACTCCGATCCGAAAGGGTCGTTCGTCACTGCGCTGAAGGTGTCAACGGCAAGTATAGCTACCGGCACCGGCACCCGGTCACTGGCGGTAATCGATGTAAATCCAGGGTGGTCGGCCTCAATGGTGTACTGCATGCCCGACTGAGCGGTTTGGGCTCCGATGTAGCGTCCGTCACCAGCGTGAAATAGCGTTTCAACGAGTTCACCTTGCGCATTGCGCACGCGTACATCGCCGTTTATTTGGTCTTCGATGCTGATGTTGTCTACGTATCCAACGCTGTTTGAGAGATGCACTTCAAAGGTTGAATCGGCATGCATCAGAGCGTTCATGACCAAACGCGGACGAGCGCCTTCGCCATCGAATTCGAGAAATTTGGTGCAACCGGCCAAAAGCAGCGCTGTGAGTGCGATGTAGAATATGCTGTTATTCGTTTTCATCGTCGTTAAAATTTGAAGTTATATGTAAACGATGGAATAATTGGGAAGAGCGCGAATTGGGTTAAACGCTGGTTCCCCGCTTCATCAAAGCTGAAGTAGAGGAAGAAGGGGTTTTGTCGGCTGTAGGCATTGTACAAGCCGAGATTCCACGTCCGCTCACCCCATTTGGTGGGTTTATGCAAGTTCACACCGATATCGAGGCGGTGGTAAGCGGCCATGCGGTAGTTGTTGCGTGACTCAATGTAGCCCACCTCGGGTTGAAAGAAGTTGTTCAAACCTGATTCGGGTAAGCGTTGGTAGCGTTCAATGGGTAAGCTCACCGCATTGCCAGTGCCATATACCCAAACCACGCCGATGTCTACCCGCTCATTGAATACATGGGTAAGGGCGATTGAAATGTCATGGCGACGGTCATAGCGGTATGGAAACTCGCGTCCGAAATTCAACTCATCAAATTGACGGTTGGCCCAAGCGAGGGTATAGCCAATCCACCCCGAGGTTTTCCCCATTTTTTTCTCGAATAAAACTTCAGCGCCGTAGCTCGTTCCATTGCCGGTGGCCACGAGGTCTTCCCAGTTTGAGGCTGACGATACAAAGCTTGCACCATCTTTATATTCGATGAGGTTGCGCATGACTTTGTAGTAGCCCTCGAGGCTCACTTGATAGCCTTTGGGCAGGGTGCGCACAATGCCCGCAGCGACCTGGTCGGCAAATTGCGGACGAATTCGATCGGTTGGTGGTACCCACAAATCGGTGGGCAGACCAATACCTGCGTTGCTCAGGAGGTGCAAGAACTGCGCCATATTCGCGTAGCTCGCTTTCACTGAAGTGAGCTCATTGATGAGGTAGCTGGCACTAATTCGCGGCTGGAGGGAGAAGTAGCTTTCGTCACGAACGAAGAAGCTTCCCATGTGTAAACCACCGTTGATGCGGAAGCGCTCGTTGATGCTCCAGTCGTCTTGAATGTACATGCTGAGTTCATTGGCGAAGATTTCGCTTGAGCCAATTACGAGGTCGTTGGCAAGCACGTCGCCGAATTCGGTAATGCGGCTTACCCCGGGAATGAAGGTATGGTAAGTGTAGCCAGCGCCGAACTTCACCCGGTGGTCAGGGGCAGGGTAGTAATTGAAGTCGATTTTTACTCCCCAGTCGCGAATTCCTGATCCGTAGGTTATGCCTTGGCGCTGGTAAAATGAACTTCCGGGTGTTGTCCCACGTGCTTCGATGCTGCTGCCAACCTCGAAGTCGTATTGGCTGTAAGTGAGGGTGGTATTGCTGAAGAGCTGGGGGCTAAAAATGTAATTCCAACGCAGGGCAGCGATGGCATTTCCCCATCCAAGGTCTGCGCGAAACGATTCTTCAATAGGTTCTTCATTGGTGTAGCGGTAAGTATCTTTGGCAAAAAAGCGGTCGCGGCCCAAGTAGCCACTGAGGAACAAGCGGCTGCGGTCAGAGAATTTGTAATTCACCTTTCCGTTGAGGTCGTAAAAGTGGTAGCCGCCGTCAGCGCCATCGGCCTGCGCGCGGATAATTGGCCGCGCAAGCACGTCAATGTAAGTGCGGCGGGCAGACACCATGAACGACATGCGGTCTTTCAAAATGGGTCCTTCCAAGGTTAAACGCGAAGCCACCAGTCCGATGCCACCTTCGCCCTGCAGTTTCTTTGCGTTGCCTTCTTTCATACGCATGTCGATGACCGAGCTGAGTCGGCCGCCATACTCGGCTGGGAAGCCTCCTTTGATGAGCTCAACACTGTTGAGTGCGTCGGTGTTGAAAATGCTGAAGAAGCCGAACAAGTGACTGGCGTTGTAAATCGGTACGCCATCGAGCAAGATGAGGTTTTGATCAGGACCGCCGCCGCGAACATACAGGCCTGAAGCGCCTTCAGATCCGCTTTGCACACCCGGCATGAGTTGAATGGTCTTCAAAACATCGCGTTCACCCAAAAATACAGGGAGGGCCTTCACCTTATCGAGTGAAATGTCGACCCGACTCATTTGCGGATTACTGATGTCGCTTTCAACGCGTTCCCCGACGATTTCAACTTCAGCAATTTCGATTTGTCCGCCCAAGGCAAAGTTGATCACCTCACTGTTGCTGAGCGTTTTTTGCACGCGGCTCGTGGTGAATCCGATGAATGAAACCCGAAGATCGATGCTGTCTTTGGGCAAAGTGAGGCTGTAGAAACCGAAGGCATTGGTGACCACACCTTTGCCGGTGCGCATATCGTACACGGTGGCTCCAATGAGCACCTCACCTGACGCGGCGTCGGTAACGTGGCCTGAGAGGGTGGCATTGCCCTGGGCAGCTGCCCCAATGGTAAGCAGGAACAAATAAACGAGGCCGCTGAACGCCTTGAGGGAGAGAGAGAACGAGTTCATACGTAGCATCAATTGCACGAATTGCGTGGGTGCGTGATTTGGTTGCGAAAGTAACGCGGGGCAATGAATGATGTTGTATGTAAACGGAATTGTTATTTTAATTTGCGTGCAAAAGTTGCAGTTCCAAGGCACAAAAAAAGTCTCGCCGAAAGGGCGAGACTTCTTTTTGAGTTCTACTCAGGATTAGTTGTTTACAGGAGCGCCAGAAGCAGGAGCTTTCACTGGTGCACCACCTGTAGATGTATCGTTTTCAACCTGGCCTTTGATGCGTACAGTCATTGTCGGCTCATTCACAGCGTTTGATGTGATGGTTACAGACTTGTTGATTTGCCCTGGACGCTTGGTGTCGTATTTTACAGAGATCACTGAAGTTTCTCCGGGGTTGATTGGCGCTTTCTCACATTTTGGAACAGTGCAGCCGCATGAGCCTTTGCAACGTGTGATGGTCAAAGGGGCAGTGCCTGTGTTGGTTACAACAAACTCGCATGAACCGTCTGAACCGTAAGGGATCGTGCCGTAATCATGAGTTGTTTTGTCGATTGAAATCATTGGTCCGCTGGTTACTTCTTGCGCAGTGGCAAAACCTGCAGCGAGGACGAAAATGAGGGTGTAGATGAAATTTTTCATAATGCTTGTTTCCTTTGTTCTGTACAAACTTAACGTACCTTTTTGAACAAGGTTCGGCCTTTAACAAAACATTAACAGCGATTTGCCGCAGGAGCGGGGCTGCGAGAAAGCTCAAAAAATCGTCGTGCCATTTGTTACCTTTGCGCCCATTCAACAAATATTCACGGATTTCTCTGGCAACATGCAAAACGAATTGCCCTCAAAATACGACCCATCGCTGACCGAAGACAAATGGTATCAGTATTGGATGGAGAACCGCTACTTCAATTCGGTTCCTGACCATCGCGAGCCCTACACCGTCTTGATCCCTCCTCCGAATGTGACAGGCGTTTTGCACATGGGGCACATGCTGAACAACACCATTCAAGATGTGTTGGTGCGTCGAGCGCGTATGCGCGGCTACAACGCATGCTGGGTGCCCGGTACTGATCACGCATCGATCGCTACCGAAGCCAAAGTCGTGCGCAAGTTGCGTGAAGAAGGCATCAAAAAGTCAGATTTAACACGCGAAGCCTTTCTTGACCATGCGTGGGATTGGACCAACAAACACGGCGGCATTATTCTCGAGCAATTGAAGAAGCTCGGGGCAAGCTGCGATTGGGATCGCACCCGTTTCACCCTCGATGAGAAGTACTATCAAAGCGTCATTGACTGCTTTGTCGATTTGTATCGCAAGGGTAAGATCTATCGCGGTTTGCGAATGGTTAACTGGGATCCTGCAGCCTTAACCGCCCTCAGCGATGAAGAGGTTATTTACAAAGAAGTAAACAGCAAGTTGTACCACGTGCGCTATCGGGTGGTGGGCGAAGACACGTGGTTAACCATCGCTACAACCCGACCTGAAACCATTCTCGGTGATACCGCCATTTGTGTGAATCCGAGTGATGCGCGTTATACCCACTTGCACGGCAAAAAAGTGCTGGTGCCGATTGTTAACCGTGAAGTACCCGTCATCGCTGATGAGTACGTCGACATGGAGTTTGGTACGGGCTGCTTGAAAGTTACGCCTGCGCATGATCCGAACGATTATATGCTCGGCGAAAAGCACGGATTAGAAACCATTGACGTGATGAACGACGATGGAACAATGAGCGCTGCGGCTGGCGATTACGTAGGCATGGATCGTTTTGCAGTGCGCAAAAAGATCGTTGCCGACTTGGCTGAAGCAGGCCACTTGGTGAAAGAGCAAGAATACCTAAACAAGGTCGGCTACTCTGAACGCACCGATGTGGTGATTGAGCCCCGGTTGTCGCTGCAGTGGTTCTTGGCCATGAAAGACATTTCGAAGCCGGCTCTGGATCATGTGATGGATGACACCATTCGGTTTTTTCCGCCCAAGTTCAAGAACAGCTACCGCAATTGGATGGAGAACATCAAAGATTGGTGTGTATCTCGGCAATTGTGGTGGGGACACCGCATCCCGGCTTGGTATTTCAGCCAAGGCAGCAACGACTTTGTAGTGGCCCATACAGCCGATGAGGCGCTGGACTTGGCGCGCAAACAAACGGGGAACGCCAGCTTAACTTCGGCCGATTTGCGCCAAGAAGAAGACGTTATGGATACCTGGTTCTCGTCGTGGTTGTGGCCAATTTCGGTTTTCGACGGGTTCTACAGCAAAGAAGAAGTCGATTATTACTACCCGACCAACGACTTGGTAACCGCACCCGAAATCATGTTTTTCTGGGTGGCGCGAATGATCATTGCCGGTTATGAATACCGCGGATTGCCGCCATTCAAGAATGTGTATTACACCGGTATCGTGCGCGATAAATTGGGTCGAAAAATGAGCAAGTCGCTCGGTAATTCACCTGACCCGCTCGATTTGATCAAAATTTACGGTGCCGATGGGGTGCGCGTGGGCATGTTGCTCACATCGCCTGCTGGCAACGACTTGCCATTTGACGACAAGCTCTGCGAGCAAGGGCGTAATTTCGCCAATAAAATTTGGAATGCTTTCCGCCTAACGGCGGGATGGGAGGTGGCCGATATCGACCAACCTTCCGTTGCTCAAGTAGCTGTTGAATGGATGGAGTCACGTTTGGCTGAAGCCATTGCTGAAATCGATGAGCACTACGAGCGCTTCCGCATCAGCGATGCCTTAATGTCAACCTATAAGTTGATTTGGGATGATTTCTGCGCGTGGTACCTCGAGATGGTGAAGCCTGTATATCGTTCACCGATCGACGCGAAAACCAAAGCCGCAACCGTTGATTTCTTTGAGACCTTATTGAAGTTGCTTCACCCGTTTATGCCGTTCATTACGGAGGAATTGTGGCATCACTTGGCCCATCGAAACGGGGCGCAAGACGCCCTCATCATTGCCACGTGGCCTCAAGCTAAATCGGTCGAAAGTGACTTGGGGCAGAGCTTCGCAGCAGCCGCTGATGTAGTGGGAGGGGTACGCACCATACGCAAAGACAAGCAAATTCCGATGAAGGAGGCGCTAGAGCTCATGGTTCGCGCAAACGAACCCATTGATGCACGCTGGTACCCGATGGTTATGCATTTGTGCAATGTGAAAAGTGTAACTGCCGTACAAGAGAAACCTGAACAAGCATTCAGCTTCTTGGTAGGAACCAATGAGTGCTATGTTCCTTTCGGTGAGCAAGTCGATTTGGAAGCTGAGCGTGGCAAGCTCGAAAAAGAACGCGACTACTTCATGGGCTTCAAAAAGGCGGTTGAAGGAAAGCTATCTAACGAGCGCTTTGTTTCAGGTGCCCCAGCAGCGGTCGTCGATGCGGAGAAGAAAAAGTTGGCCGATGCCTTGGCGAAAATTGCAGCAATTGAGGAGCAGTTGAAGTCGCTGTAAACGACACAAGTCAGCTGAAATGAATTACTGGTTGTTCAATGATTGCTGGTATTCACGTGCATAGACGTTATGCTGGTCAAGTGTTCGCGCGAAGTTGTGGTAACCACTAAAGTCGGCTTTGGCACACATGAAGATGTAGGCATGCTTTTCAGCCTTGAGCACGGCATCGATGTAGTTCGGATCTGGGAAATTGATCGGACCTGGCGGTAGACCAGGATATTTGTACGTGTTGTAAGGCGAATCAATTTCTTTGTGAACGTTGAGCACCCGACGGATGCTAAAATCTTGATGCGCATAGATCAATGTAGGATCGGCTTGGAGCGCCATACCTATACGCAAGCGGTTGAGGTAGAGACCAGCGACTTTCGGCGCCTCATCGCGTTTTGCTGTTTCGGCATGCACAATGGAGGCTAAGGTGGTTACCTCGTTGATCGAGAGTTCGAGTTCTGCAGCCAAATCACGCCGTTCTTGGTTCCAAAACGTATCGTATTCTTTCTTCATGCGGTTGAGGAATTCGACGGCGTCGGTGTCCCACCAGAATTCATAGGTGTTGGGAATGAACATCGACTTGAAAGACGCTTCTGTGAACCCGTATTCCTCGGCAGTGTTTGGGTTTTTCAGTAAGAATACCAGGTCTGCCGAATCAGCTGCAATTTGCGCTCCGACACGGCTGGCAAGCTCTTCGATGGTGCGTGTGCTGTTGAAAGATACCTGCACCGGGTCTTGATCGCCACTGCGCAACTTATTGATAATGCTGTTGTGACTCATGCCCTGCTTGAACACGTAGCGGCCGGGTTTGGCCTTCGTAAACTTCTTCCAACTGGCCACGCGCGCAAAATGGGTAGATGAGGTTATCACCGAGTCTGATGCGAGTTGCATGGCCAAACTGTCAATCGGTAGGGGAGATGGGATGAAAACGACTTTCTCATCCTGCCGAAAGGCAGTAACCCCACCAGTGACCAATGTATAGCCATACCACGCTACAAAGGCGCCCAAAGCGAGTGCAGCCATGGCCAAAATTAAAAATAGACGCTTCATTTTACAGCTTGGATGCGTTGATACATGTATTCATCGATGTAGCCGGATGGCGACGACAGCCAATCTTTTCTCGTGCCTACGCATTCAAATCCAGCGTGCTCAAAAAGCGCAATGCTCGCGCTGTTGTTGGCGGGAATGTTCGCATACAGTTGATGCAATTGCAAAGTTTCGAATCCATAGTCGATGACCACTTGCAGCGCATCAGCGGCAAGGCCTTGCTGGCGCGCCTCAGGCTCTCCAATGAGGATACCAATGCCCGCACGGCGGTGTAAGGGTTCGAAATCAAACAAATCAATGCTGCCGATTGGTCCTTCATCAGTCGCAATGACCAAGCGCAATTGCTTGTCGCTGTAGATGTCGCGAATGCCGCGAACATAACGTTCGAGGTCGTGGCGGCTGAATGGGGCAACGGTTCCGCTGACGAGCCAATTCTCTGTATCGTTCTCCCACCTGAAAAAGTGCGAAACATCGTGCGGTTCAACGGCGCGGAGGATGCATTTTTTACCGTGTAATTTCATGGTCAGTAGGCGTTGAGCGACAAGAGCACCAAGGTGCATGCAACTTCTGTTTCGATGCCCGCCTTGTTGAGCGTATCGATGAGTTCGGTATTGACCGTCCCAGGATTAAAAATCACGCGGCGCGGTTTCAATGCCAAGATATAACTTTCCCACTCATGTTGGTTTTGCGGACCAATGTAGAGCGTAACAGTGTCAACGGCGTCAATAAGCGGTCGGTCGGTAATTATATCGACGCCGTCGATTTTACCTCCCCGCATTCCAATTGGAATCACTACGTGGTGCGCTGCCCGCAAGCGCAAGGTGGCTTCGTAGCTGTAGCGGTCGGGGTTCGGACTGGCGCCTAGGACAACAGTTTTCTTCATGCTGCAAAGGTAGACTTTGCAGGAGAGAACTTCCATTTTGTGTATTGTTTTCGCCCGAAACGGGCGGATGGGCGCGTTTTCATTACATTTGTGACTCAACCCGACATAACACGAATCAACCGAAATGAAATACGGGCTCTTTTTTGTGCTTGCCATCGTGGCTCTGGCAAGCTGCAACATCAACCGAAATTTGATGTTCAAAACCGATCACGATTACGTTTTTGATGTTCCTTCTGACAGTGCGAAAGTTTCAGAATACCGTATATCGCCGAATGACATATTGTCGATGCGCCTTTTCGCTAATAAGGCTGCTAAACTGCTCGATATCACTGCTGGTACACGTGAAGCCCAGCAGTTTGTGAACTTACCCAACATTACATTCTTCGTTGAACCTGACGGAACGGTTGAATTCCCCGAACTTGGTTACGTGTATATGCAAGGGTATACGATTCGGGAAGCAGAGGCCTACCTCGAACAGCTTTATTCAACACTCTACCGCGACCCTTTTGTATTGCTTCGGGTCATGAACAACCGCGTACTTGTTTTCCCAGGATCAGGGGCAGAGGCGGCAGTGGTCACCTTAACCAATAACAACGTAACCTTACTTGAGGCACTTGCCTTGGCTGGCGGAATCGCTCAGCGCGGCGATGCGCGCAAGGTGAAGCTTATTCGCCAGGTTGGTGATCGCAAAGAAATTTATCAAATGAATTTGGCCACCATCGAAGGCGTGCAAGCGGCGAGCATCATTGTGCAAGCCAATGATGTAATTTACGTTGATCCGGTACCGCAATTGCCAGCTGAGGTGCTGCAAGATGTGGCCCCTGTAATTACGTTGATTTCTAGTATAGCCTTGATATACGCCATATTCTCAGGCATTTTCTAACCTGGTATGCAGGAAAATCCCGAATACGAAGATTACAAAGAACGGCTAACGAACTTCAGTCATGAGTTCGATTTAGGCTTGTTCATTTACATCATCAAAAAATCGCTCTTTTGGGTGATGATGCTGGTGGTAGCGTCTTTGGTTTTGGCCACCTTGTACCTGCGTTATACACCTGAAGTGTATGAGGCCAAAGCGCTGGTTCAAATTGGGGAAGACGACAGTGGCGGGCGCGTTTTGGAAGTAGCCAGCTTTCAACAAGACAATGGCATCGAGGCACGTGTTGAGCTGATCCGATCAAAATTGCTCATTCAGCGCACGCTGGAGGGCATGGCGCTTGATGTAAGCTATTTCGCAAAAGGTCGCATTTTGACCAATGAGCACTACATCCTTTCGCCCTACCGGGTCGAAGTCATCGACATTCAAAACGAAGCGTTGCGGAACCGTCCAATTTTCATTGAGTTTGAGCCAGACCAATCGTTTTCCTTAACGCTTGCTGGCGAGAAACTTAATAATTTGCGGCCCGACCAAGTGATTGCAGCAAACGGATTAACCCTGAAAGTGGTTGTTCTTAACGCGCAAGCGGTGCTGCAATTGGCTGCAGAAAACGAGCTGTTTTTCCGTATAAATACCCCAGAGGCCCTCGCTTCTCGCTTTGCACGCGGCGTAGATGTGCGGATTTTGAACAACACAGCCAAGACCATTGAGGTAAGCTACAAAGACAACAACCCCTTTTTAGCGAAAGACTTCGTGACCGCCCTGTCAGAAGAATTTATCGTGTTCGATCTTGAAAAACGTCAGCGCAGTGATGAAAGTATTCTGGCCTTTATTGATGCCCAAATTGATACAGTTTACGAGCGTTTGCACAGCTCTGAACGCTTGTTGAATACCTACAAACAAGACAATAAAATCACCAATCTCAGCAGCATTTCGGGGGTTTACCTCGACCGAATGACTGATCTTGAAAACCGCATTATTCAGCTTGAGGTCGAAGAACGTCTGCTCGCCGATGTGGAGGCGCTTACCGCAGTCGCTTCTGATGAAATCACCCTGAATAATTTGGTGCCACTGATCGCGGGAAGCACCTATGAAAACGCGCTATCGGGAGCCTTGCGCAGTTTGCAAGATTTGCAGCTCCAACGGGAGGAAGAACTTTATCGCATTACACCCGATAACAACTTGATTCGCTCGATCGAGTACCAAATCGGCATTCAGAAGAAAATGCTAGTGCAAACCATTGATGCTTTGCGCCAAAAGATCATCGCCCGCAAAGTGGAGAATGAAACTAAACTCGCCGATGTGGCAGGAGTTTACTACGGGTTACCGACAAAAGAGCTCGAGTTTGCCCGCCTTGAGCGCCTCTTTGCAATTAACGAGAAGTACTACACCATGCTTCTTGAAAAACGCATTGAATACCGCATTTCGAAAGAAGGCTTTGTAACGCAAAACCAAATTTTAGAGGGCGCACGCATGCCTTCAACTCCTATTTCACCGAAACGAAACATGATCATTGTGTCGTTCGTGCTGGCGGGCGTGCTTTTGGGTTTCATCTTTATTTCGGTGCGCTACCTCATTCACAATGAGGTTACCTCATTGAACGAAATTGTGCGCTTATCCAACGCGTCGATTGCAACCCTCGGAGTTATTCCCAAGTACAAAGACAATATCCCAGTTTCAATGTTGCTGGTCGATCGCAATCCGAAGTCAATGATTGCGGAGTCGTTCAGAACCGTGCGTACCAACATGCAGTTCATTGATAACACCCCAGGGAGTAAAATTACGGCGGTTACTTCGACCATTTCAGGTGAGGGTAAAACCTTCGTGGCCTTGAATTTGGCAGGAATTATCGCCTTTAGCGGGAAACGAGTGATTGTACTCGACCTTGACATGCGTCGTCCGAAAATTCACAAAGGCCTCGAAGTCGACAACCATGTAGGCATGAGTACCTTGCTCATCGGCAAAGGAACATTGGATACCTCGATTCGAAAAAGCAAGCTCGAAAATCTTGACTTTATTACAGCAGGACCGATTCCGCCGAACCCAAGTGAATTGATTTTAAGTGCGCAAATGGATTTGATTCTCAATGAATTGAAGCTGCGTTACGACATGATCATAATTGACACACCGCCGGTTGGATTGGTGACCGATGGCATCGGAATTATCAGCAAAGCTGACTATCCATTGTATATCTTCAGAGCCGACTTCAGCAAGAAGCGGTTTGTTCAAAATGTCGACCGTTTGATCAATGAGAACCACATCACACGCCTTTCAGTTGTCTTAAACGGTGTTGATCTTGAGCGAAGCAAGTACGCCTACAGTTACGGATATGGGTACGGATATGGGTACGGATATGGCTACAAGAGCGGTTATTACGACGATGCTACCCCAACCAAGAAGTGGCGAAAAAGAAAACAGCCATGATTGTACATTCCATGGCCATTGATGGCTTACTTCTGATCGAACCAACGCTCTATAAAGACGAGCGGGGTGAGTTTTTTGAACCATTCAATGCAGCCCGATTTAAAAAAGAAACGCAGCTGAATCTCAAGTTTGTGCAAGACAATGAGTCAACCTCGCGAGTAGGTGTTCTGCGCGGATTGCATTTCCAAATTCCTCCGTTCGAACAAGGGAAATTGGTTCGGGTTAGTCGCGGTAAAGCGCTCGATGTCGCTGTTGATTTGCGGGTCGATTCTCCCACTTTTGGCATGCACCTCGCGGTGTTGTTGAGTGCCGAGAATCACTTACAATTCTATATTCCGCCGGGGTTTGCACACGGATTTCTGGCCTTGGAAGATCATACCGTTTTCAGTTACAAATGCACGGCTCACTACGCAGCCGAGGCAGAGCGGAGCATCATTTGGAATGATCCCGATTTGGGCATTGATTGGGGCGAGGAGCAGCCAATCTTGAGCGCCAAAGATGCCGCCGCACCGCGTTTCAGTGCCTTTGATAGCATGTTCAAGCTCGAACATTCACGGTGATGCTGCTCTTCGTTTTAATCGCCTTGCTACTGGTGTCTTTTACGGTCAATTACACCTTGCTCAAGCAGCTTAAGCAATGGGGTACACAGGCCTATCGTCCGCAAGTGCGTTGGAGTGCGCAGGCCAAGCCAACCATAGGTGGGGTGTCGTTTTTGGTGGGTTTTCTCGCTTCGCTCGGATGGGTGGTATGCAACGATTATGTGCTTCCTAACACGCCATACACGTTAGCGCTCTCTGTATTGGCCGCATCCATTGCATTCGCGATGGGATTGGCAGATGATATTTGGCAAACCCGTCCAGGTTCAAAGTTTTTCTTCCAAACGGTATGCGGAGTTTTGCTTGTTCTTTCGGGTTTCACCTTTGATTTGGGGGTGCATCCGGCCGTTCAGGCCGCAATAACCCTGCTGTGGGTGATCACGCTTATGAATTCGGTGAACATGCTCGATAACATGGATGGCGTTTCGGGCGGTGCTGCATTTGCCATATTGTTGGGATTGGGTGCGCTCGATCCGTTCGGAGCTGCGGGTTTCATCGCATGGGGAATGGCAGCTACCCTTGGCGGTTTTTTGCTGCTTAATATGCATCCATCAAAACTGTTCATGGGTGATGCAGGCAGTCAGCTGCTGGGTTTTTTGCTTGCGGCACTTGCTTTGGTGATTTTCGGCATGCCTGGTGAAACGGGGGCTCTGCAAAGCGGTAATTTACGTTGGATGGTGCTGCCCGTGTTGTTTTTCACGCCGCTGTGTGATACTGCTTTGGTTACGCTTAATCGGTTGTTGCACAAGCGATCACCCTTTGTAGGCGGACGTGATCACAGCACGCACAATCTTTCTTATTTGGGTTGGAGCGACTTACTTATTGGTGTTTTTTACACAGTTTGGTCGGGGTTTAATGCCATCTTGGCTTACTTTTTGCTTAAGTCACCTGTGAAGAACGCAGTGGGTATGTTATTTGGCGTACTGCTTTATATGATTCTTGTTTTCATAACTTTCTTCCTGATTTCGCGTTGGAATATTCAACGCAACAAGTATACCTACACCTCATGAAGAAGTCACAAAACTGGATGTTCCCGATCGCCTCTGCAGCTCTGACTGCTGCGGTTTTTATTGCCCTCGGCTCAGCTCGATCTGCTGAAGATTCATTTGAAAGTGATCGACTCAGCACACACGACGCGGCTTATGGCGAGCACGTGAAAGACAATTATAAAGTGTATTCGTTACCGACTCCGGTGAACGTATCCTTTGCAGGCAAAGAGGTTCCGCTCGAGCGTTTCGGTGTGCGTGAAAAACTTGACCGTGAGCTGCTTGTGAATACCTACTGGCACAGCAATACGCTATTGCTTTTTAAGCGTTGCAACCGCTGGTTTCCTGTGATTGAGCCTATTTTGGCGCGCAACGGTGTTCCAGATGACTTCAAGTATTTGGCAGTGATTGAGAGCGGGTTGACCAATTCTGTTTCATCGGCAGGCGCGACTGGATTTTGGCAGTTTTTGAAGGCTACCGGCGAGAGCTATGGCCTCGAAGTGAACGACGAAGTTGATGAGCGTTACCATGTTGAGCGCTCAACTGAAGCTGCATGTCGATATTTGAACGAAGCCTATCGCAAATTCGGCGACTGGGCACTTGTCGCTGCTTCGTACAACATGGGAATGGGGGGCGTGAATAAGCAGCTTGAGCGTCAGAAAGTGCAAGAATACTGGGATTTATTGCTCAATGAAGAAACTTCACGCTACGTATACCGCATCCTTGCCGTCAAAGAGATTTTGAATAACGGAACTGCTTACGGTTTTGTGGTGCGTAAATCAGATCTGTATGATCCGTATGAGGTGCGCACGGTGGCCATTGATAGCAGCGTTACAGATTTGGCCGATTTTGCGCTCGCACAAGGTGCCAATTACAACGTGCTCAAGAGCCTCAATCCGTGGTTACGTCAGTCGTATCTCGAGAATCCTAGCAAAAAGTCGTATACCATTTTATTTCCTGAAGATGTTTAAAAGCGCTTCAGTTGAAACGCAATTGAACTCAAGCGTTTCGTAGGAATACCCTCTATTGCTTCTTCGCGAAGAAGCGCTTGTCCGACAGGGGTTGAGCAGGCTTCGCCAACGTTACGTACGGCACCTGCTGGAATGCGCTTTTCTTCACAGGCATGGAGCAAATTGGTAGACTCGAATTGCTGAATCCCTAGTGCGAGGGCCTCATTGAGCGCTGTTCGGTTGCGCACGCGCGCTGCATTGCTGCTAAATCGGGGATCGGTGATGAGTGGTTGCAATTCAACGATTTGGCAGAATTCTGCAAACTGCCGATCGCTGCCAATGGCCAAAAGCACTTCGTTACCATCCGCACAGCGAAACGCATCACCATAGGGTGCGATATTCGGATGTTGCGAACCGATGCGCTGGGCGATGTGGTCTTGCATCAAGAAGTTTGAAGCCTGATTGGTGAGTGCTGCAAGTGCTGCTTCTTCGAGTGTTGCGGTTATGTAGCACCCTTTTGCCGTGCGCTCCCGTTCGTAAAGCGCAAGTAAAATGGCTTCTTTCATTTGATGCGCAGCGAGTACATCGATTAATGCAACTGGCATTTTAACTGGTCCAGAAGTTGGCGTGCCGTTCATGCTCATGAAACCGGTTTCAGCTTGAAGCACGACGTCGTAGGCCACGCGATTGGGGTTTGATCGATATCCGCTCAAATGGCAATGAATCAAACGGGGATATTGCTTCTGCAAGTCATCTGGTGCGAGGTTGAATTTATGGAGGTCAGCGGGTTTGAAGTTCTGAATCAATACATCAGCCTGGCTCAGCAGCATTTCGAGGTCAGCCCGTCCGGCTTCGGTAGCTAAATCGCATGAGCGCACTTCTTTCTTGTAGTTGACCGACGCATAATAGGCCGATACGCGCGCTTGCGGGTCTTCAGTAGGCAGTTTCCACGTGCGGGTTACATCACCGCCTGAGCTTTCATTTTCTAATTTGATGACTCGTGCACCGAGTTCAGCAAAAAAGGTTGCCACCGACGGACCGGCCAAAACGCTTGACAAGTCGATTACGAGAAGATGAGCGAGTGGGTTCATGGAGCGAAGTTAATCACCCCAACGCTTCTTTATACGTATCGATTGCGCGTTTTCGTGCAAAGGTGTGATCAACCATGGGGGCTGGGTAGCTTGGTGTTCCGTATTCAGGAATCCATTTTTTGATGTATTGCGCGTTTGGATCGAACTTTTCTTGCTGTGCCGAAGGATTAAAAACGCGAAAGTAAGGGGCTGCGTCACAACCTGATCCTGCTGCCCATTGCCAGCCTCCAACGTTGCTGGCTAAGTCGAAATCAAGCAATTTGGCGGCGAAGTAACGCTCGCCCAAACGCCAATCAATGAGTAAATGCTTGGTTAGAAAGCTTGCTGTTACCATGCGCACCCGATTGTGCATGAACCCCGTGGCGTTCAGCTCGCGCATGCCGGCATCAACCAAAGGATACCCCGTGTTGCCCGTGCACCATCGTTCAAATTCTTCAGGAGCCGTGCGCCAAGGCACCTGATCGTACTTGGCTCTGAAAGCGTGTTCTGCCGAGTGCGGAAAGTGGTAGAGAATCATTTGGTAGAAGTCGCGCCAAATCAACTCGTTCAACCACTTTTCATTGGTTTTTTGAGCGATTCGCGCTAACGCGCGGATGGATACCGTGCCGAATCGAAGGTGCAAGCTCAAACGCGATGTTCCTTGAATTGCAGGTATATCGCGCTGTGTATCGTACTTTCGGATGATGTCGACATTGGCTTCTCGCCCGGGGAATTCGAATGCGGTAGCGACAAACCCCATCTCAGCTAAGCTAGGCATAGCCAGTGGTTCAGTGGTTTGCAAACGATGCAGATGCCCTTCCGAAGGGTAACTTTCTAAACCATTAACCCGGTTGAGGTTTTCTTTCCACCGCTTCATGTAGGGGGTGAATACGGTATAGGGCAAGCCATCAGGCTTTACAACCTCATTTTTCTCAAAGATCACATGGTCTTTGCTTCCTTTAAAGGGAATGCCGGCTAATTCTAGGACATCGAGTATGGCCTTGTCGCGCTCCTTCGCATAAGGCTCATAATCGCGGTTGGTATGGACTTCGGCGACGTTGAATTGCTCCAGGATGTGCTGCCAGACGGCAAGGGGCTCACCGTAAAACACCAGCAAATCGCTGCCGTGGGTTTGATAGGTTTGCTTGAGCCGCTGCACTTCTTGGTATATAAATTGAACCCGTCGGTCGTGGCGGTCTTCGAGTTTGTTGAGAATGGTCGTGTCGAAAATGAAGACCGGCAAAACAGGATGATTAGCTAAGAGCGCTTTGTGCAAACCGGCGTTGTCTTCAATACGTAGATCACGGCGATGCCAAAAGAAGGTTACAGGAGTAGTCGTGTTTTGCATACCAAACAAAGTAACAAGAAATAGCCCGGTCTCCCGGGCTACTCCTTCCAAATCAAAAAAATTGATTCAAACACCTTACGATCTTGGCCGCCTCAGCGACGACCATAGAATAAGAACAGAATCGCTGGAGAAGAGTTCAAAAGAGGTAGGAAAAAAGTCAAGGTTTCACTTAATCCGAAAAAAAATCACCTTGTGCCAGTATGGCGGATTTCATACCGTGCATGGTGCTACATGTGTTGAATATCAATAGTTTTCGGTTGGTATGAGTGAGTGGTTTTGAGGTTTGGATTACAAGAGTTGTTCAATGGAAATTATTTTTCTTTAAACAAAATCCTGCGATAGGGTGTTCTAGCCCCATAAACTCATAAACAATATCATGAAACAGTTATTTTACTCCCTACTTTTCTTGGGTTTGTCGTTCGGAACGACAGCCCAGACAGTTGTGGACATCATTGTGAACAGTGAAGACCACAACACCCTCGAAGCAGCCGTTTTGGCCGCTGGTCTTGAAGGTACACTTGCCGGAGACGGTCCCTTCACCGTATTTGCACCAACCGATGCAGCTTTCGCAGCACTTCCTGATGGAACAGTAGACGCATTGTTGGCAGATATCCCAACTTTAACTGCAATCTTGACCTACCACGTAGTAGGCGCAGCAGCATTTTCTGGTGACCTTTCAGACGGTCAAGTTATTGCTACCTTGAACGGTGCTGATGTTACCGTATCACTCGACGGCGGCGTATTCATTAACGACGCACAGGTAACCCTTGCTGACATTGAAGCATCAAACGGGGTGGTTCACGTAATTAACGCAGTATTGTTGCCACCAGCACCTATCACTGTTGTTGACATCATCGTGAACAGTGAAGTACACAACACCCTCGAGGCAGCAGTTTTGGCTGCAGGTCTTGAAGTGGCGCTTTCAGGCGAAGGTCCATTCACTGTATTCGCTCCAACAGATGACGCTTTCGCGGCACTTCCTGCTGGAACAGTAGAAGCTTTGTTGGCTGATATCCCAACTTTGACTGCAATTTTGACCTACCACGTAGTAGGTGCTGCAGCATTCTCAGGTGACCTTTCAGACGGTCAAGTTATCGCAACCTTGAATGGTGCTGATGTAACGGTATCGCTTGACGGCGGTGTATTCATCAACGATGCGCAGGTTATCCTTGCAGACATTGAAGCATCAAACGGTGTGGTTCACGTAATCGACGCGGTATTGTTGCCACCGGCACCGATCACTGTAGTTGACATCATTGTAAACAGTGAAGTACACAACACCCTCGAAGCTGCAGTTTTGGCTGCAGGTCTTGAAGGTGTGCTTGCAGGTGAAGGTCCATTCACTGTATTTGCTCCAACCGATGCCGCTTTCGCAGCACTTCCTGATGGAACAGTAGAAGCTTTGTTGGCTGATATCCCAACTTTAACTGCAATTTTGACTTACCACGTAGTAGGGGCAGCTGCATTTTCAGGTGACCTTTCTGACGGACAAGTTATCGCGACCTTGAACGGCGCTGATGTAACGGTATCACTTGACGGTGGTGTATTCATCAATGACGCACAGGTTATCCTTGCTGACATTGAAGCATCAAACGGTGTGGTTCACGTAATTGACGCGGTATTGTTGCCACCGGCACCGATCACTGTAGTTGACATCATTGTAAACAGCGAAGTACACAACACCCTCGAAGCGGCAGTTTTGGCCGCAGGTCTTGAAGGCGTGCTTGCAGGTGAAGGTCCATTCACTGTTTTTGCTCCAACCGATGATGCTTTCGCAGCACTTCCAGCTGGAACAGTAGAGGCCTTGTTGGCTGATATCCCAACCTTGACTGCAATTTTGACTTACCACGTAGTAGGTGCAGCAGCATTCTCAGGTGACCTTACCGACGGTCAAGTGATTGCTACCTTGAACGGTGCTGATGTAACAGTATCGCTTGACGGCGGTGTGTTCATCAACGATGCACAAGTGATCATTGCTGACATTGAAGCATCAAACGGTGTGGTTCACGTAATCGACGCGGTATTGTTGCCACCAACTCCAATCACCGTACTTGACATTATCGTAAACAGCGAAGTGCATAATACCTTGGAGGTTGCGGTTTTGGCTGCTGGTCTTGATGACGAACTTTCAGGTGATGGTCCATTTACTGTATTTGCGCCAACCGATGCAGCTTTTGCAGCACTTCCAGCAGGAACAATTGATGCCTTGTTGGCTGATGTTGATGCGTTGACAAACATCTTGTTGTACCACGTAGTTGGTGCTGCGGCGCTTTCAACCGATCTTTCAGACGGTCAATCAATTGAAACTCTTCAAGGTCAGAGCGTGGTAGTAGGCATCGACATGATGACTGTAACCATCAATGACGCGACAGTAACTGTAGCTGACTTGGTAGCTGACAATGGTGTAGTACACGTGATTGACGCGGTATTGTTGCCAGAAACAAGCGTTGAAGTAGTTAACCCAATCGCTGATTTCAATGTTTACCCGAACCCAGCTTCATACCAAGTGAACATTGTAGGTGAAGTACCTGCAGGCGCGATGTTGAACATTTATGACGCAGTGGGTCGTTCAGTATACACCAGCACCTTTACAGGTGTTGCAAACATCGACGTGAGCAACTTCAATACAGGTGCTTACACTATGATGGTTGTTGCTGAAGGCGCAATTCGCGTGAAGCAATTCATGGTGAAGTGATTTGAATAAAATCTCTTGTGAATGAGAAGAACGACCCCGAGCAATCGGGGTCGTTTTTTTTTCATCAAAAAGGCCCCGAACTTGCGGGGCCTTTTTGATGTAGCTACTTGGTGGTAGAAGGCAATGGCTTTCGGTTAGCCATTGATGATCAAACGTTTCGTTTCAACACGCTCATCGGCATGCAAACGAACAAGGTAAATGCCTTTCGGTAATTGCGGGAGTTGGATGTTCGTGCTTTCTTGGTTGCTCTCAGTGGCCAGCTCAAATACCAGTTTACCTTCGAGGTTGTACACTTGAACCAAGAGCTCATTTGCACTTTCAACACGCAATGCTGCGGTCACCGGACCTGTTGATGGATTCGGATGGAGAGTCATACGCTCATAATTTTGCTTGCCAACATCGTTCGTTTCGATTGCTGGAGCGGTAATTTCAGCGGTATCGGGTTGGTCGGTACAGAGGAGTTCTGCATTGCCAATTTGAAACTCGACAGTCAAGAAATCGGTATTTTCAACAGCGTATTCTCCAACAACGGCGAGCATTTGCGCATCTTCAATTACAAATTCTTGCGCGATCGTTTCAAAGTCGCCTGAGAACGCATTGTTGCACGCACAGCTGCCGTCTTGATTCACTCTTACCGCAAAGGCATTTACGAGTCCATCACCAAATGTGCGGCTTTCTCCCACAAGCAACAAGCCGTTGTCTGCAGCGCGCACAACACCGTGTGCAATTTCGCGGTTTACGCCCCCAAAGGCAGTGCCATACTTCAAACTGCCACTTTCAGCGCTGATCAAGAGGGCCAGAAAATCGAGTCCGCCTGCTCCGAACGATGAAGTTGCACCAACCACCGCATAGGTGTCGTTTTGCATGTGTTCTAAACGAATGCCGTGCTCATTGCTGAATCCACCGTAGGTGTTTGCCCATACAATATCACCGTCTGAGGTCAAATGCATCACATAGATGTCGTTCATTCCAGCTCCTTCGCTGTTGGTATCACCCGACACCAAGATGTCGCCATTGGGCAGTAGGAGCATATCCCATGCAAGCTCATTCACGGCAAGTTGGTAGCGTTTTGACCAGACAAGGTTACCGCTAGCATCAATCTTGAACAATAAACCATCATAATTTTGGGTGTTCTCACCGTCTTGATGGCCCCAGATGTAGAAACTGCCATCGGCGCTTTCAACCATGCGCAATGGTGCTTCATACATCGTTGTGCCGAAAACTTTAGTCCAGATGAAATCACCTGCTCCGCTCAGGCGGGTTACAGCGACGTCATAGCTCGAACTAAAAGAGCGCGTCATGGCAAGAACAGCTAAATCTCCGTTTTCACATACCACAACATCGCGTAAGACATCGTCGCCAGGTGCTGTGAGTGCCTGACCCCAAAGTACTTCGCCTGCACCATTGAATGCGGTTAGTGCGAGGTCTGTAATTCCCGTTTGCGAAGATGATCCAGTGGTACCAGCGGCAAGGTAAACGTCTGGTTGAAGCTGCTTCAATACGGAGAGGCCATCGGTGGCTGAACCTCCAATACTGGCTGACCAAATACGTTCGCCAAATGCATCGGTTTTGACCAAGAAACCGTTGGTGCCCCCTTGTGTGCCGCCTGAAGTTGATCCGGCGAGTAAATATCCCTGATCACCGGTGCGAATGGCATCTTGGAAAAGGTCAATCTGTGGGGTACTGTAAACGTACTGGTACTGTTGGGCGGAAACTGTGCAGATGGCAAAGAATGCCATACTGCTCATAAATAATTTATACATGGTTTAAAGATTAGGTTGGGTTATGCTACGGTTTACTCCCTTAGCAGCGCCTTGCTTGTCAGTCGATGTCTGATGTGTGTGAAAGGCAAATCTGACATCTTGTTATGCACTGCCAATCGTTCTCAGTACCTTTGATCTGTGCAAATGAAAATGGTGAGTATAGTCGTGCCATGCCGAAATGAGGTAGGTTACATTGATCGGTGCATTCGTTCGGTTGCAAATCAAGATTGGCCGCTCGATCGCCTAGAACTCATTGTAGCTGACGGTGCAAGCGACGACGGCACGCGAACTGTGCTCGACGAAGCGGCAAAGCAATATGCTTGGTTTCGTTGGATCGATAACCCTGAGCGATTTACACCTCGCGCATTGAATCGAGGCATTGCCGCAGCACAAGGCGAAGTGGTGATCATTCTTGGTGCGCATGCGGAGTTGGCGGCTGATTTTGTGAGCAAGAACATCGCTGCGCTTAATGCCCATCCTGATGCTGCATGTGCGGGGGGAATCATCGAGAATGTGCATGAGAACGATGTTGCAGCGGTGATCAGTCGGGCAATGAAGTCACCTTTCGGCGTTGGCAATGCTCGTTTTCGCACAGGTGGTAAGGCAGGTTATGTCGACACAGTGGCGTTTGGAGCCTATCGCCGGTCTATTTTTGAGGTGATCGGGATGTTCAACGAAGAATTGGTGCGAAACCAAGATGATGAACTCAATTTCAGACTGACCAAGGCGGGTTACAAGATCTATTTTGATCCTGATATTCAATCAAAGTACTACGTTCGGGGTAATTTTTCGAAGCTATTCAAGCAGTATTTTCAATACGGCTATTGGAAGGTCTACGTGAATAAATTGCACAATACCGTAACCAGTTGGAGGCAGTTGGTTCCGTTTGCTTTTGTGCTATGGTTGTGCATATCGGCTTTGCTCGCGATTATTGTTCCTGCGGCCTTTCCTTTGTTTTCGATGACGCTGCTTCTGTGGTTTATCGCGGCCTTTTTTGCCGCTTTACTCGAGGCTACGCCATCGCGTCAATTGCCATCAATGATGTTGGCGTTTCTGATTTTACACGTAGCTTACGGCCTCGGATACGCCCAAGGAATTGTGCACTTTCTGCTTTTCAAACGCCAGCCGAAGTCATCGGTTTATAACTTAACCCGTTGAGTCAGTCGCGATCAACATACGCCAAAGTGCAAGCAGTACATGCTGCATTGACCGTGCTAATTGCTTTGTTGTTTCCGCTGACCAAACGCTTCATGCCTCCGTTGATAGCGCTGTGGGTGCTTACTTCTTTTTTTCTTTTTTCGCGCGCTAACGCGCGGATGGGTTGGGGCTCCCTGACCATACTCGCCGCATATTATGCGTGCAACTTGATTTGGTATGGTGTGAGCGACAATTTGGATGCAGCCAAGTTCGCTTTGGAAGTTAAACTCTCATTCTTGCTCTTCCCTGTGGTGTGGATGTTTTTACCTGCTGTTGACATGCGCCAACGTTTGAATGTACTTTTAGCTTTGGTGTGGGGGTGCTTAGCTTTTGTGGGGGCGAGTTTGGTGCATGCGGGCATTGCCTATGCGGAGAGCGGTGACATTGGCGAGTTCTACTACGACCGCTTGGCTTGGTTTTTTCACCCAACCTATTTGGCAACGTACGAGGCCTTCGCCTTGGTTGTTTTGGGTTGGATGTATGTGAAGAAAATGTTCGCACTCGGGAATCCATGGATTCACCATACTACCGCTGCGCTCTTAATTGTACACGCTGCTTTGCTTGAATCGAAGGCCGGGTTTTTATGCGTGATCCTCGCACTTTTTTTGGTTGCAATTCTCCAAGTGCATCGGAAACGCTGGCGTGCTGGCGTGCTCTATTTCATTTCAGGGATGGCCTTGTTATTCGCAACGGTGTATGTATCTCCAGCAACTGAGAACCGCTGGGGCGAAGTTGTTCAAGCCACCGGTGACATGGTCGAGCAAGAAGCGGGGGAGGCGGTTCAAGCGAAAAGTAGCTCCGGCGGACGAATCGTAGCGTGGAAGACATCTTTAGAGATTTTGAGGGACCATCCTTTTGGGGTGGGGACGGGTGACGTTACCGACGAATTGCTCTTGCGTTATAAGCGCGATGGTGAGCAGTATGCCTATAGCAAAGCTTTAAATCCGCACAATCAGTTTTTGCAAGCAGCGGTTGCTTTTGGTTGGATCGGGCTACTCGTTCTGGTGCTCATTTTCGCCGCAGGTTTTCGCATTGCCCTTCACCGCCGCGACTTCATTTTTGGTGCATTTTTAATGCTTTTGCTCTTGAATATGCTCTTTGAGTCGTTTTTTGAGGTGCAATCTGGGGTCGTGTTTTTCGCTTTTTTCTACGCTTTCTTCATCAAGAGTTCCCCATCCAACCGGCCACCGCGGCAACAATAATTTGACCATGCTGTTGTTAGTGTGAACTTGAAGTTATGCAGGAAGATTGGACGAAGTACTTGAAAGTAGATGAAGTGTTCAATTTCACGCATCCTGCCGTTAGGCAGTTCAAAGAAGAACACGCCCAAGGAACCACCGCGCAAGAAGTGGCCGTATCGTTATACTATGCGGTGAGAGACGCCATTTGGTATGATCCGTTCAACATTCGTTTTGATGCTGCAGAATTGGCTGCTTCACGGGTTTTAGATCGCAAACGCGGACACTGTGTAGACAAGGCGATTTTGTATATCGCTGTTTGCAGGGCCGCCCAAATTCCAGCACGATTGGGCTTGGCGCGCGTTCAAAACCACATGGGCACCGCACGTTTGGAAGAGGTGCTGCGGTCAACTGTGTTAAATCCGCACGGATTTGTTGAGGTATACATGGCAGACAAATGGGTTAAATGCACGCCTGCATTCAATCAATCATTGTGCGAGAAGCTGGATGTTGCTCCGCTCGATTTCAACGGTGTTGACGATAGCGTGTTTCAAGAATTCGACGGAGCTGGCGGCGGTTACATGGAATACCTGAACTACCATGGCACGTACGCAGCTGTGCCACTTGACGAATTGCGCCGTCACATGTTCGAAGAATACCCGCATTTGTTTGATGCAACGGGACGCTTTATGTCTGAATTACTCCGCAGCTAACTTCTCAACTTGAGGTGCAAGGGCCGCGCGGTTTTTACTCATCGCATATTTCCTTGCAGCCTTCACAAAGCCTTGAAACAAGGGGTGCGGGCGCGCAACGGTGCTTTTGTATTCAGGGTGAAACTGCGCGCCAACGAACCATGGGTGGTCAGTGATTTCGACGATTTCGACCAATCCGCTATCTGGATTAATACCCGCCGGAATCATACCCGCTTTGGTGAATTGTTCGAGGTAATCGTTGTTGAACTCAAATCGGTGGCGGTGACGTTCTTCAATGTCGACCTCACCGTAAGCGTCGATAGATTTGGTGTTTTCTTTGAGCTTGCAGGGGTATGCGCCCAAACGCATTGTACCCCCAAGGTGGGTGATCGACTTTTGTTCGGCCATGAGGCTAATCACCGGGTGTGGTGTATATTCTTTGATTTCGGTCGAATGTGCGTCTTTTAATCCGAGCACATTGCGGGCAAACTCAATAACCGCAACCTGCATACCCAAACAAATGCCGAAGAATGGGATTTTATTTTCGCGTGCGTAGCGAATGGCTTCGATTTTGCCATCGATTCCGCGTGAGCCGAAGCCTGGCGCGACGAGCAAGCCATCAATGTCTTTTAAGATCTCTGCCACATTGCGGTCGTTAATATTCTCACTGTGTACCCAGTCGATTTCTACTTTAACCTCTTTCGCTGCGCCAGCATGGTTGAATGCTTCAGCGATTGATTTGTAGGCATCTTTCAGTTCGACATATTTGCCGACCAAAGCAATTCGCACTTTGTGTTTTGGGTGCTTAAAGCGGTCGATAAACTGCATCCAGTTTTTTAGATCGGGTTTTTTACGGATTTTCATACCGAGCTTCTCAAGCACGACTTCATCGAACTTCTCTTCGAGCATCAGCAATGGCACGTCATAAATGGTGTCAGCATCGATGCTTTGGATGACCGCATTCAATTTCACGTTGCAGAAGCGAGCCACTTTTGTGCGAATTGCAGCGTTCAATTCATGCTCCGTGCGGCACACCAGCACATCTGGTTGCACCCCAAACTCGAGCAATTGCTTCACGGAGTGTTGCGTGGGTTTAGTTTTTAATTCGCCAGCAGCAGCGAGGTAGGGGATGAGGGTCAGGTGCACAACGATCACGTCGTTTGGTCGTTCCCACTTCATCTGGCGCACGGCCTCAATGTAGGGAAGCGATTCAATGTCGCCTACCGTTCCACCGATTTCGGTGATCACCACATCAAAGTCGTTTTTCGTTCCTAAGATTTGAATGCAACGCTTGATTTCGTCGGTGATGTGAGGAATAATTTGCACCGTTTTTCCGAGGTACTCGCCCTTTCGTTCTTTGTTGATTACCGATTGGTATATGCGCCCTGTGGTAACATTGTTCGCTTGAGAAGTAGGAACGTTCAGGAAACGCTCATAATGGCCGAGGTCAAGATCGGTTTCAGCGCCGTCGTCGGTTACAAAGCACTCACCGTGCTCGTAAGGATTGAGTGTTCCAGGATCGATGTTAATGTAAGGATCGAGTTTTTGTATGGTGACTCGGTACCCGCGCGACTGCATCAATTTTGCAAGTGATGCGGCGATAATTCCTTTACCTAGGCTGGAGGTGACTCCGCCAGTGACGAAGACGTATTTTGTTGATTGATTCATGTTCCCGTAGTGCGAATACGGGAGTCAAAGTTATGGAATACTTAAGGAAGGGGGGCGATTGTGGAAAAGTATATTGAATACCTTGATCCTTAGGGTAGTGCGAAGGTAGGTGCTAGGGTTGTGGCTCTTCAAGACTTCGGGTGAGTGACTTAATTATCTTAAAACCAGACAAAAACTCCTTCGCAACGATGCGAAACAGCGTATAAAAAGGAATGGCCAATATCATTCCACTGATGCCTGCGAGTGTTCCCGCAAGTGAGATTACGATGAATAATTCGAGGGGGTGGGCACTCACGCTGTTGCTGAAAATAAGCGGCTGAAAAATAATGTTATCCAGCAACTGTACCACTAAGAACACGATAGCCGTATGCCAAGCAAGCGGCACCAGATTTTGCCCTAGAATGAGTTCGTTGGACGTACTCAAGGCGATGAACAATCCAATGCTAGCTCCGAAAATAGGGCCAATGTACGGGATGAGGTTTAACAACCCGGCCAAGAAACCAATAAAAAAAGCATTTTCTACACCAACGATCGATAAACCAATAGTAATCAGAATTGTAATCGCTGTGATTTGAATAACAAGGCCCGTGAAATACCGTGTTAAGAGTTGCCGGGTGCTGTTCATGATTTTTTCCATACGCTCTACATGACGGTCGGGCGTTGCGGCAATCACGATTTTACCAACCAAATGGGCATCCCGTAAGAAGAAAAATGCGATGAACAAAACTGAAAACACACCGGCAATCAGGCTGCTCATGAAGCCGAGAAAATTATCAAGGATGGTTCCAATGTCGCCAATATTTACCAATTTTTGCAGGTGCTCAATAATGTAAGCCTCGTTGCTGCGGTGATCACCGCTCAGACTGTATGCCGAAATCAGGTCTAAGAAACCCGAAAACTCCTCATTGATCACTTTGCCAATGAGTTCGTAGTCGATGCGCGAAAGTGCTTGGGCTTGCGAGGCGATAAGTGGCGCGAACATCATAAAAATGGCCGCTACAAGAATCATGAAGAACCCCAGAGTCAACAACGAGGCAGCCCAAAACGGAACTGCATGACCGCGAATTTTAAAACGGCGAATGAAACGTACTACGGGCTCTCCAATGAAAGAAATGACAGCTGCAATGGCGACGTAGCCCACAATCGTTCGGAAGTACCAAACGGCATAAAGCAAGATCAGCGCACCGATTGCCCCTAAAACGAATTTGAAATTCTTACTCAAAGGGGAGCGAGGTGTTTTTTCGGAAAGTCGTAATCTGCCAAAGTTGCACAACCAGTGCCAAAGTATTCCCAACTGTCGGCTTCAACTTCAAGTGTGGCAACCCCATTGGTTGGCATGTGCAACATTTGCCCACACAAATATTGGAGCAAGTAACTGAAGCCAGGATTGTGGCCAAAAATGAGAACCACTTTCCAGTCGTTGTTGAATCCGTTGATGACGTCCATTAATTTAGCAACTGAAGCCTCATAAACCGCATCAACAACTTCGATGTCTCCTTCTGAAAAACCTAAAGCTGATGCATAGGCCTTTGCCGTAGTGTGGGCGCGAACAGCGGGAGATGACACGATTTTATCAATCTGAATACCACGCTCTGCCATACGTTTTGCCATAAATGGGGCATCGCGCTCTCCGCGCTCGTTGAGCGGACGTTTCATATCAGGAAGGCCACTCTCATTCCAAGATGACTTGGCGTGACGGACAAGGATCAACGTTCTTTTCATCGATTCGAAGGTATGAAATCATCGCCGTGCTGCCAATGCATTCATGAATTATGTTCGAAATGCTCGAGAAACCGCAATGTGCTCGTTAAATTTAGATAAATGTAAAAATCTTATTCAATCGGCAAAAATATTACCTTTGTCCATACACTACTTGCATGGCGAGCCAAACCGTAGAGAATTATCTGAAGTGCATTTATGCCTTAGAGCTCATCAGTGATAAGGGCGTAAGCACGAACGCAATTGCAGAACGACTAGAGACGCAGGCCCCGTCAGTAACTGATATGCTGAAGAAGCTCAAGCAACGCGGTTTAATTTCATACAAGAAGTATCAAGGTGCGAACTTGACCGAAGAGGGGCGTCGAATGGCTGTAGCCATTGTAAGAAGGCATCGACTTTGGGAGGTGTTTTTAGTCGATAAACTCGGATTCAAATGGGATGAGGTGCATGCAATTGCCGAAGAATTGGAGCACGTTCAATCGCCTGAGCTCACCGATCGGCTTGATCGTTTTTTGGGTTCGCCAAAGCTTGATCCGCACGGTGATCCAATTCCCGACGCTGATGGGAATTGGCAGGATTTACACACCCGCGTAGCCCTTGATGGGCTTGAGAATGGTGAGTCGGGTGTATTCGTTGGTGTAAATGATTCTTCGGCTGCCTTTCTGCAGTACCTCGATTCAGTAAAGCTGTCGTTGGGGGCTCGCCTGAAGGTGCTTGATCGCTTGCCTTTTGATCAATCATTGCGTGTAGAAAGTGCACAAGGTGAGCGGCAAATTTCACAAATCGCGGCAAAGAATTTACTCGTTAGAAAAGTCGACTGATGGAACAGATTGTAAACTACCTCCAGAGCCTGCATCCTGTAATGAGCGCGCTGATTGCGACAACCTTTACTTGGTTTTTAACAGCGGCAGGGGCTTCAATTGTCTTCTTTTTTAAAGGACTTTCGCGGCGTGCTTTGGATGGCATGTTGGGCTTTACTGGTGGGGTAATGGTGGCGGCCAGTTTTTGGTCGCTTTTGGCTCCAGCCATTGAAATGTCTGATGGTGAAGGGTTGATGAAGGCTGTACCCGCGGCAACTGGCTTTGTAATCGGTGCTTTGTTTCTGTACGCACTCGATAAGTTTTTGCCGCACTTGCACATCAATTTCAAAGCCGAGGAAGCTGAAGGGGTGAAGACCAATTGGCATAAAACGACCTTGCTGGTGCTGGCCATAACCATGCACAACATTCCTGAAGGTTTGGCCGTTGGGGTGCTGTTTGGCGGGGCAGCTGCGGGCATTGAAGGGGCAAGTATTGCGGGTGCTGTCGCTTTGGCGATTGGCATCGGTATTCAGAATTTCCCTGAAGGTATTGCCGTGAGCATGCCACTGCGCCGTCAGGGCGTGTCTCGGTTTCGCGCCTTTTGGTATGGGCAATTGTCGGCCATTGTAGAACCCGTTGCTGGGGTTGTCGGGGCTTTACTTGTGCTGCAAATTGAACCGATTTTACCTTATGCCTTGGCTTTCGCAGCAGGCGCAATGATCTACGTGGTGGTCGAAGAGGTAATTCCTGAAACGCAACGCGACAGTTATACCGACATTGCCACCTTGGGTTTCATAGGTGGTTTTGTAGTCATGATGATGCTCGACGTAGGCTTGGGCTAAGCAGTGCCTACCATTGAATACCACCACCCCAATTGCCTGAACTCATTAGTAGCAACACCGCGTTGTGTTTATCGAGGCTGCTCAAGTAGGTTTGGAGGTCACCATTGTTGGTGAACACCGTTAAGTCGGGGCGGCCAAAGGCGGTCTTAACGTCGGCAACGCTGATCGCAGGCAATCGTTTATGCGCAACAACCTCGGGTGCGAAGTACACACAGGCGAGGTCGGCATCGTTCATGGCTCCTTGATACTGGCCGAGAAAATCTTTATTCAAGCTGCTGTAAGTATGCAGTTCCATGAAGGCGATTAGTTTTCGGTCGGGGTGCTGCTCTTTCACAGCACGTGTTGTTGCTTTCAGCTTGCTTGGCGCATGGGCGAAGTCGCGGTATACCGTAAAATCAGAGGTTTCATGCAGCTTCTCCAAACGGCGAGATGCCCCTGTGAAATCTTGAATAGCCTCATAGAATGCGTCAGTATCGATTCCCAGTGCTTTGCACACCAAGCGCGCACCCTCCATGTTTTGTAAGTTATGCTGCCCGAATACGCGCAATGGAACGGGCTTGTCGTTCACCAAAACAGAAGTTTGTCCGGCTTCGATGTGATAAGGCGGTGTGCTGTAAGGCAAACATTGCAATTCGCCAGAAGTCGCGCGGGGATGGCGTTGCACGAGTTGCGCTACTTCATGATCTTCGCTGCTGTAAATGAGTATGCCCCCTCCTTCGATGCTGTCAATGAAAATCGAAAATTGCGCGAGGTAATTGGCGAAGGTCGGGAATACATTCATGTGATCCCAGGCAATGCCCGTGATCACGGCAATGTGCGGTTTGTAAAGGTGGAATTTCGGGCGCGGGTCGAGGGTCGATGCAAGGTACTCATCGCCTTCGAAAAGTGCAATATCATGCTCGGCTTCAACCAGCACGCTGCGCTCGAAGCCTTCAATCAATGCGCCAACTAAATAATCGAACTTTTGACCATGGTATTTAAGCACGTGCATGATCATGGATGTGGTAGTTGTTTTGCCATGACTTCCACCAACAACAATGCGCTGCTTGGTTTTCGTTTGTTCGTACAAAAACGCGGGGTATGAATACACCGGAATGCCCAGCGTGCGCGCTTTCGCTAACTCTGAATTGTCTGCGTGGGCATGCATACCCAAAATAATGCAGTCAAGCCCGGCATGAATCTTTTCTGGAAACCAACCCACCTGGGCAGGTAGCAAGCCTTGAGCGGCCAGTCGGCTGCGTGAAGGCTCAAATATTTCATCGTCAGAACCACTCACTTCATGCTGTGCGTGGTGCAGGGCCAGCGCTAAATTGTGCATTGCGCTGCCGCCAATGGCTATCAGGTGAATTTTCATGGCTGCAATGAACTACGATTTTGGCTGCTTTGAACACCTAATGGCAACGAACAATGAACACTGCAACGTCAATTCGACCGATGGTCACATTTTGCCATCTTCTCTTCACATGGTCGTTGTAACTTTGTTACGTGAATACCCCACTCGGAAAATTATCAGCAGGCTTGCTCACCATGTTACCCTTGGTGCTGTTTGTGCTGTTCCTGATTGCCATGTTTGGCGGTTTGTACAATCCAGAACCCTTGCAAGGTGATGGCAAAGCGCCGAACCTTACCCTCTTGAACTTAGGTTACGCCATGTTCTTGCTTGTGCTTTTCGCGCTCACATCGCTAGCGATGACGGTGTATTACCTGGTGCATATCATCAATAATCCTCGTTTAGATAGCAGCCAGCGCTTATTTTGGGCGCTGTTTTCTCTACTCATGGGGCCCTTGGGCTGTCTTTTGTACTGGATTTTTCAGATTTGGCGTGAAGACGATGACCGCATTGAGCACAATTACACGTCATGAAAACTCCTCAATCTACCTTTTCAAAGGATTTTAACTTGGGCATGCGCTCGTACATGAGGAGTTTCGGCTTTATCATGAAGCATCGCATGGGGCATTTTTACCTTTATCCGCTCGCGTTTATTGTCTTGTTCAGCTTAGGGGCGGTGTACAGCATTGACTTCATTGTCGATAGCATTACGCCGTGGGTCAATTCTACTTTTGGATTAGATCCCCTGCCGGGGGATGGGGGCTTCGACCAAGTGAAGGCCATTTTTCGCGAAATTGGCCGCTATGTGATCCATGCTGTTGTTTGGATTTCGTTGATGCTCATTTACTACAAGATCAACAAGTATTTCATCTTAATAGTAATGTCGCCTGTGATGTCAATCATCGCTGAGCGAACAGAGTCCATTGTAACCGGTAGGCACTTCCCTTTTTCGTGGTTGCAGCTGCTAAAGGATGTTTTTCGTGGTACCCTTATCGCGGTGCGCAATGCTTTTGTTGAGCTCTCGATCACTATCGGCCTCTTGGTCTTTAACTTCTTTTTAACCCTTTTATTTCCGCCGGCATCGGTGCTCTCGACGCCTTTGATTAGCCTAGTGATTTTCTTTGTTGGCGCATATTTTTATGGATTCTCTACGATCGATTATACTGGTGAGCGTCACCGTTTGACATTTCGTCAGGGCCTTGCTTTAGTGCGCCGAAACAGGGGCATTGCATTAGCCAATGGCACCTTCTTTGCAATGTGGTTGATCATTCCGATTTTCGGGACCTATGTGGGCACCATTTTTGCACCGATCACATGCACCGTGGGCGCTACGTTAGCATTGCTTGAGAAGGGAGAGCCGCACAATTCTCGCCTTGAAGCTCCCGTAGAACGCGCGCTTTAATCCCATCGAATAAGCGGTCGACGAATGCTGCGCGTCTCTAATTCTATTTCAACAATGTACTGGCCTATTGGCAGTGTTTGGATATCAATTGAAACACCTGTGTAGCGGTCGGTTTGCACTTTTCGGCCACTGAGGTCGTAAATGGTCACCGCGCGAATGGCTTCATCACCCGCATTCACAACATTGAATGCGACCGTTGCAGGAACGGGGAAAATACCGATGTCATCGGCGATAAGCTGGTCGTCAATTTCTCCAAAGCTGAGGTAGGTGCCGTTCAAAAAATTCAACCCCTGATCAAAGGGGTCAAGGTAAGGTTGGTAGGTGCTCCAAGCAGAATGCAGGCGACTGAAAAAGTCGGGTTCGTCGTTTTCACAGTTACTAAACCCAGCAACCATTACACCAATGGTTTGCCCGTACTCATTGAACAGCGGTGCGCCAACTGAACCTTCATCGGTGGCTCCGCTGTCCCAGCCGTCGATGCGAAATACTGGAGCATCATTCCAAATGGTCACCGCTGGTGCTACTTCGAGCATGTTGATCATTTTCGCCTGACCTGATGGATGATGAATGCTGGTGACATGCTGAGGAGTCACTCCTGAAGCATCCCAACCCGCATAAAAGGCACGGGCAGTGGGGTTTGGTCGAGAACTTAATTCAATGAGTGCGGTGGTGCTTGCAGGGTGGGAGGCTAACAATTTAGCGCCTGAAATACTTGGATTGAGTGTGTTTGCGGTTGATACTCCGCATTGGTTACTTCGGTATCTGAACGTAAAATGCCAGGATGCTGGATCGCCAAGTAGCGCATTGGAATTGGCCAAAACATAGGGCTTGCCGTCGAAATTACCGTTGTTCAAAAGTGTACCTGTGCACCAGTGCGTACCTTCATCTACCGTGATGAGTACAACTGCAGCGGCAGCATTAACGAGCGTTGCATCGTTGATGCAGGCCGTGTTTTGGTTGCAATCAGCCAGGCCTGACGCACCGACATCGGTGAAATGAGGGTCACGGTACCCGTGCGCAACACTTTCAACATGAAGTCGTCCTTGCTGACGTACAGCGTAAGGTTCATAATACTCCAAGACGATTTGGTCGGTGTTGATGCTCGAGGTAGTAAGTCGGCCAGAAGCTTGATTGTTGGCATCATTCAATGCCCCAATAACCTGCGTGCGCAGCGGGTCATAAATGAATAGGGCAGCACCTTTCGGAAGTCTGAAATTGGAGAATGTCACGCTCAGCGAGCGTGCTTCAGGGGAGTGGATTCCCATCATCCATATTCGATCGCCATTGGGCAGGTTGGTCCAACGGCCAGCATTATCCAAATTCAAGTTAACGGTTTGTTTTACTGCGAATCGCATCGCTTCTGAACGCGCCTGCAAAAGCGATTCTGAATCTTCTTCTAAAAGCGGATCAACATTCACAGGATCCATCGCCAAAAATGGCAAAGAACTTAAAAGCTCCGCATCGACCGTCCAAGAAACAGGTGCAGAATTCAAGGAAACCTGGGCATAGCTCGACCATCCTGCCGTTAGGCAGAAAACCAGAAGCGCTAAAAATGCCTGAACACGTTTCATCAAATGATACTCTTCGGTGAAAAGATAATGAATTTCAGCCAACTTTCATTCTTGAAATCCTAAAACTTTGTTATCGCAAATTGAATACCCCCTATGCAACCGAAGGGTTGCTTGCTTAGTTTTAAAATGGAACACCTTTTTTTAACTTTCACAAAAACACAGACATGTTACGATCGATCTTTTTTCTGGTTATCGCCCTAACGGGCGGATGGGCACATGCTCAGTTTGATTGCATTGATCCTGAGCTAATTAATCCTGATGTTGTTTGCCTAGACATCTACGACCCCGTATGCGGCTGCGATGGTGTGACGTATTCAAATGAGTGTTACGCTGTAAACTACGGCGGTGTAACGTCGTACACCATAGGTGAATGTGGTCAAAATGTAGAATGTTTTGATCTATCAGGCATTGATTTTGGCCTTTGCGATATGGCTATGGGCGTTGGGTTGATTAATGGAGACTGCACATTTATTTCAGGGTGCGGTTGGGAAGTGAATGGCATCGATTATTCACCTTATTTTTTTGAATCAATGGAGTTATGTACGTCGCAATGCGAAGGTACGCTTTGCGTGGATGTAGGCAATGTTGATTTCGGGGAGTGTGAAATGGCCATGGGGTATGCGATTGTATTCGGTAACTGCACTTTCGTTAGTGGCTGTGGCTGGGTAGTCGATGGGGTTGATTACGCGCCATACTTTTTTGACTCGTTTGAGACGTGCAACATGGCTTGTGCCAATCAGCTGTGTGTTGATGACAATGTGATTGACGAGCAATTTCAATGTGAGGGGGTTCTTGCTCCGGTGTGCGGGTGCGATGGCGTGACCTATATGAACGCATGTAACGCCTTTTATTACCACGGTATTACAACCTCGAGTGTTGGTGGGTGTGCATGTTATGATGAGGCCGTGATCGACATCAATGTGCTTTGTATCGATATTTTTGACCCGGTTTGCGGCTGCGATAATGTGACCTACATAAATTCATGTGTGGCCTATTACATGAATGGGATCACCACATTTATTTCGGGCGAATGCCCAATGGGTGTTGGTGAATCAACGCTTTCTTTTTCGAAGATTTACCCTAACCCGGTAAGTGATTTTGTTTGGATTGAATCTAATCAAAACTTTGATTTGAGGGTTCACAACTCTTTGGGTCAACTTGTTTTTGAATACCAGAGTAGTGAATTCAGAGTGAAATTAGCTCTCGGAGACCTACCTTTAACTTCAGGTGTTTACATTTTTGAGTTATTTGGAGAGCACGGGGCACGTGAAAGGAAGAGGATTGTTGTTCAATAGACTGTTTGGGCATGGTCGAGGTAAGTGGCGAGAATAAGCACGACTGGTAGTGATTAGAACCAAGTGAGGGGAACTTGGATTTGTATTTAACTACCCGCAAAATCGATTCAGCAGCAATCTTAACATTGATTTCACAGGATATGATTCTTGTGATTTCTTTAAATGATTGAAATTTCAGCACTTTAATAATGCCTGTTATGTCTCGATTTATTACGCTGTTTTTTGCCTTATCGGCAAGTTTGACGGCAATCGCTCAAGATTTGCGCGTGTTGCCTTGTGCTGATTTATATCCTTTTTACCATGGCGTTGCGAGTGGAGACCCGCTTTCTGACCGGGTAGTTATCTGGACTCGGGTGTCACCAGAAGAAGCAATAGGTGATATTGAGGTGAATTGGCGGATGGCGCTCGATACAGGTATGACACAGCTCGTAGCAGAAGGTGTTGCAGTTGCAGAAATTGCTAGAGATTTAACGGTTAAAGTAGATGTGGAGGGACTTGAGCCGAACACATTTTATTATTACGATTTTCAAGCATTGGATCATTTTTCATTGCGGGGTCGAACGAAGACGTTGGCGTCAGGAAGCCTTGATCGTGTGCGCATGGCCGTAGCGGCGTGTTCGAATTATGAATACGGTTATTTTAACGGCTACAAGTACTTGGCCGAGCGAAATGATATTGACGTGGTTGTGCATTTGGGTGATTACATTTATGAGTACGCAACGGGAGGTTATAGTGCTAACATCGATGGTCGCGAGCATGAGCCAACTACAGAGACCCTCACGCTAGAGGATTATCGCATTCGGCATTCGCACT
>CAMCHP010000025.1 GCA_945874695.1 Chryseobacterium gleum | reverse complement strand
ACCACCACCCCATTTTTAAGCAGCACCAAGCCTGGATTGCTGCGGATGATGATCTTGAGTTCGGTTTGATCGACGTTTAAGAACGGGTAAGCCGCTTGATGTTGAAAGCGGTACTCTTCAACCTCATCAAAGCTTCCGTTGGTCAATGCAAAGAACGCAATGCCTTGGGCTTCAGCAGCCGCAGCGAGGGCATTGAGCTTTTGTTGAGCCGAGGCCTCTGTTTTGCTCAGGGTGTTTGAAACGTGTAAAAAGACGTAGCCTTCGTTTTCGAGGATCTCGTAGGTGTAATCGTCGCCTTCATACGATACCGCTTCAAAATCTTGAATGAGCGGTTCATAGCCGTCGCTGATTTTTACTTCTTCGCCATCGTAGCTCACCAACTCATAGGTACTCTGAAACCAAGGCGTGCTCTGAATTTGTAGCCAATCGGTTGACAACACGGTGGTATCGGTGTTGGTTTTGATGTTCTTGAAAAGATAATTGGTCGCGTACTGCGGCCCCTCTAAACCGAGTTCATCAGCCGTTTTCATGTTTTCAAGAATGTTTTGTCCGATGGCATACGGACGGTAATCTTTCATAGGCAAGTGCGCGAGGGTTTGGTACTGGAAAATACCTGAAACAACGAGCACCGCGCCAGCCATGATCCACTCTTTCGCAGGATGGTTTACACGGCGTTGAATGAATGCTGCAGCAATTAAGCACAGCGCAGTGAACATCGGCGGGAAGAGCCAATCGAGCATGGTCATTGCGAAAATCGCCGTAATCACGATTGCAACGGTATAAATGTAAATCGACTCACGCGGGGTATTCAACCGAATCAGTCCTCTGAACGCACCAATTACGATCGGAATCACGAACACCAGCAAGAACAAATCTTTCAAAAAGCTCTCGTGCGGTGTCAATGGAATGGCATTGCCAAAGCAACCGCATTCAAGCACACATTGGTTGGCAATTTCAACTTGTTGCCCCATTTCGTTTGTAATGAGCTTCTTACCCATGGGATCACAGCCGTCGGTATAATTGGTTAACCATGTGAAAAACAGCATCATAACGAGCGTGAGCAAACTCGTTAGTTTAGGCAAGGCGCCTACGAGCAAAGCCACGCCGAGCAATATTTCACCGATGACGATAAAAACCGCCAATTCAAGTGCCCACGGTGTCAAAAACTCTAGGTTCAGCGCCCCTGGCTCAAAGTATTCTTCAAGTTTGTACATGAAGCCCATGGCGTCATTTGACTTGATCAGTCCGCTCACGATGAACAACGAGCCGACGATGATGCGGCTAATGGTAACAATCAAACGCATAGCAAATGGTATTTTATAGGTGCAAGTTATCGCTTTTCATTGAGGTTCATGGGTACCTCCAACACAGTTACGCTGCAAGTTTGTGAAAGGTTTTCTGCCTAACGGCAGGATGATCGCAGAATTAAAATGAATTAACAAATTACGCGGCTGTCTCATTCAAATGGATGAGGGCAAAAACGGCGTAATTGAGGATGTCTTGGTAGTTCGATGCCACACCTTCAGACACACGCGTAGCCCCACTGTTGTTCTCGATTTGTTTGATGCGAAGTAGCTTCATCAAAATCAGGTCGGTGAGTGAACTCACGCGCATATCGCGCCATGCCTCACCGTAATCGTGATTTTTACGCAGCATCAAATCGCGGGTTTCATCCACTTTCGCACGGTAGTGTGCGTGTGCCTCGTCGAGGGTTAACTCGAGTGGCGCGTCGTCACTCAGTTCAAGTTGAATCAAGGCCATGGCTGAGTAATTCACGATGGCCATGAAGGCATCGTCTAAATTCTCTGCAACCTTCGCTTCCCCCACTTCTTGCAGGGTACGTATGCGGTTGGCTTTGATAAAAATTTGATCTGTGAGTGAGGCTGTGCGCAAAATGCGCCAAGAGGTGCCATAGTCTTTCGTTTTATCTACGAACAACTTTTCGCAGGCTGCAATGATATCGTTGTATTGTTGATTGGTATCCGGCATTCGGGTAGTATCTTTCGGGCGAAAGATACAACGACGCTCTGAATTATGGCCTTCACTCTGCGTTTCAATGGCAGCATAATTTCACTCGACCAGCCTTTGGTGATGGGGATCATGAACGTGACGCCCGACTCCTTTCATGCGAGCAGCAGGCAAGCTTCAGTTGATGCTGCCTTGCACACCGCTGAGGCCATGCTGCGCGATGGGGCGACCTTTTTAGATGTTGGCGGGCAGTCGACCCGTCCGGGTGCCGAACGCATCGATGCTGAAGCTGAGGCTGCGCGTGTGATTCCGGTGATTGACGCTCTTGCGCGGCGCTTTCCAAACACCTGCATCAGTGTTGATACGTTCTATGGCGACGTGGCCCGTCGTGCGGCCGATGCCGGTGCGCGCATGATCAACGACGTATCTGCCTTTCGCTTTGATCCTGATTTGTTTCAAGCTGTGGTTGACTTGCAATTGCCGTATGTGTTGATGCACATGCAAGGCGAGCCTGCAACCATGCAACTCAAACCCCGCTACGGCGATGTGGTCGGCGAAGTTTTTTCATTTTTCAGCTCACACATTCAGGCTTTGCGCAAAGCGGGCGTGAGCGATATCATACTTGATCCTGGATTTGGCTTCGGCAAAACCACAACACATAACTTCGAGTTGCTGCGTCGTTTGGATGAGTTGCAAGCCTTTGAACTGCCGATTCTGGCTGGCATTTCGCGCAAGGGTATGATTTGGAAAACCCTCAACGTTGCACCTGAAGAAGCATTGAATGGAAGCACCGTTGCCCACGTGCTCGCCCTGCAAAACGGTGCACGCATTTTGCGGGTTCACGACGTGAAACCCGCGGTTGAAGCCATTGCTATTCTTCAGCAAGTCAATACCTTCACAGCATGACGTGGGTTGAACAAATCATCGACGACTGGTCAATTGTTCGAATCGTTGACTTTGCCTTGGTCGCATTGATTGTGTACCAAATTTACAAGTTGATTCGCGGTACGATTGCCATCAAAATCTTCGTGGGCATTGTGGCCATATACACATTGTGGAAAGTGGTTACCGCCCTTGAAATGCAGCTGCTGAGTGAGATTTTGGGCCAAATTATCGGCGTAGGGGTGATTGCACTCCTCATCTTGTTTCAGCAAGAGCTGCGGCAATTTCTGGTTCTCATTGGCAACCGTCGTTTTTTGAAAGGCAAGCCCGCATTCATTCAACGGTGGTTTTCGCCTGAGGGGCCGCCGCCTTCGGGGCACATGGTAGCCATCGTCGCCGCTTGCAAGCGCATGGCTAAATCAAAAACGGGTGCCCTGATCGTGGTTGCACGCAAGGCTGACCCCTCCCCTTTTATTTTGTCATCAAAGCGATTGGATGCACGCATTTCATCAACTTTACTCGAAACCATTTTCTTCAAAAACAGCCCCTTGCACGACGGCGCTGTGATCATTAAGAACGGACGAATTTCATCGGCGGGTGCCGTATTGCCCATTAGTGAAAGCGCTGAAATGATGGCTGGCCTTGGCATGCGACACCGCGCAGCGATTGGCATGAGTGAGCAAACCGACGCCTTGGTGATTGTGGTTTCTGAAGAACGTGGTGAATTGAGCTATGCGCTGCATGGTGAACTTACCCGCAACGTTCAGCCCGATAAACTTCAAGAGGTACTCCATGCCAGCGAATGAAATCACCTTAAATTTTAGTCCCGAAAGCCTCGTGATGCTGAACGTGTGCCTCGCGTTCATCATGTTCAGTGTGGCGTTGAATCTGCGTTGGGAGAACCTGCGTTACATTGTGCGCAGTCCCTACTCAGTAATCGCGGGCATCGCAAGTCAATACCTCTTTTTACCCGCACTCACTGGCTTGCTGATTGTGCTAATTGAGCCTTCGCGCGACCTTGCAGCGGGTATGATTCTGCTTGCTGCTTGTCCGGGTGGCAACGTATCAAACTTTTTCTCACTCGTTGGAAAAGGTAGCATCGAATTGAGTGTGGCGCTGACTACGGTTTCTTCGTTGGCATCAGCATTCACCACCCCGCTGCTCTTTGTCTTGTGGGCCCCTTTGATTCCGGGTGATGGCAGCGATACAGCCATTGTACTCCCCTTTTTACCGACGTTGGTCACCATTGTTTGGGTCATTGTTTTGCCGGCTATCGCCGGGATGTTCATCGCCCACCGGTATGCCGGCCTTGCCCAACGCATTAACGGACCGCTTCAAAAGCTGAGTATGTTGGTGCTGGTTGGATTTATTGTGATGGCTTTGGCCGGGAACTACCAAAACTTCGTCAACCACATTGCCGAGATCTTTTGGATCGTGGCTGTTTTCCATTTCTTGGCTGCATTGGGCGGGTTTTTCATTCCGAAGCTCATGCGAAGACCACTTGCCGACCGCATCACCATCAGCCTCGAAACATCGATTCAAAACACCGCTTTGGGCTTGCTCATTACCTTCAACTTTTTCGATGGCAATGGCACCATGGCCTTCATCTTAGCTTGGTGGGGCGTGTGGCATTTACTTGGCGGATTCGTCATGGCCCAGTTCTTTCGCCGACTTAGCCCCACAACGTAGTGGTCTTCACGGCCTGCTGTTCAAAAAAGATGGCATGTGCTCACACGCCCGAGGCGCTTATTCGCGTTCTTTGAAGCATGAAGAACAAAGTGATCAAAGCGCTCAAGAACAAATACATTCTCACGCCGGTGATCTTTTTGGTATGGATGTCTTTTTTCAACGACATCGACCTCTTCTTTATTCTCAAATCGAAGCGTGAATTACGTGGAATGGAGGCAGAGATTGCTTACCTTGAGAAAGAGAATGAACTCACGCGTGAAGCTTTGAATGACATCAGCACCAATGCTGAAACCCTTGAGAAATTCGCCCGTGAAACGTACTTCATGAAACGGCCGAACGAAGACATCTATATCGTTCGCATCAAAGACTAGGTGTTGCTTATTGCACGAAGTCACTCACAAAGGGCAACTGCGAGAGAAAGCGCATCCAAATTTCGGGTTGAATGATCGTCAAAAAAAGAATCCCAAACACCGCACCGTAAAGGTGCGCATCATGGGCGATGCCTGTTCTCCCGCGCTTATTCATGTACGATTCATACACGAAGAACAGGATGCCCGCTACGAAGGCTGGCATTGGAATCACGAAGAAAAGGGCCAACTGCGCCATGGGGAACATGAGAATAAACACGATCAAGATCGCCGACACCGCTCCTGAGGCGCCGAGTGAATTGTAGTTGGGATTGTTGCGTTGTTTAATGAGCGACGGCAAGGCACCGGCTAAAATGGCGCCCAAGTAGAGCAAAACGAACATCACCTGACCGGTTGTTTTTCCCCACCACAAGCGCATGCCAATTACTTGCGAGAAGGCATTGGGGTCGGTGAACACCAGCTCGACCATTTCGCCAAATTGATAGAAGACGAACATGTTAAAAAAGAGGTGCATGTAGTCGGCATGTAGAAAACCGTGGGTAAGCAAGCGGTAGTAAGCCCGTTCATGCACCACCTCGTAGGGATTCATGATGAACTTGCGGGTTTGTTCGGGATTTGAAAACCCTAACATTGAAAAACCCGCTGTGACCAGTGTAATAATGAGCGTGATGCTTAATTCCATGTTAGCTGCTGTGATCGCTAATGATCACCCATTGACCGTTACGCTTTTGCCAAATTAACGAATAATGACCTGCAAGGGTATCTGCTGCGCGAAACAGTTCCCACTTGCCGATGACGGCGTAGGTTGCCCGGTCAAGCGAATCAACGGCCAAGTTTGTGAATTGAAGTTGCCCCATAGCGGCTCGATCGGGGTATCCGCGTTGGTAGCCTTCGAGGGTCGCTTGCCAGCCTGTTTTCAGTCCGTTCTTTCCAATGAAAGTGAGCGAGTCACTCTGCCAGTAGGCCGCCATGAATCCTTCGAGGTCGCCAGCGTTCCAAGCGGCTTGCTGGTCGGCCATACGTTGGCTGATGATCTCTCGAACCGGTTCGTGCGTGTGTTTGGGGGTGCATCCTGCCGCAGGCAGAAACCCCAAACATACCAGCCAAAAGACGTTTGCGTGTGAAAGTTGCTTAAACATTGAAACGGAAGTGCATGATGTCGCCATCTTGAACCACGTACTCTTTACCTTCGACTGAAAGTTTACCAGCTTCTTTCACAGCCTGTTCAGAACCAAGTGCGACGAAATCGTTGAATTTCATGACCTCCGCGCGGATGAAGCCTTTTTGGAAATCGCTGTGGATAACGCCCGCAGCTTCGGGAGCGGTGAAGCCCTTTTTGATGGTCCATGCGCGCACCTCTTTCACCCCAGCGGTGAAGTAAGTTTGAAGGTTGAGTAGTTTGTACGCGGCTTTGATCAATTTTGCTACGCCCGGTTCGGTAAGGCCGATGTCGGCCAAGAACATGTTGCGCTCTTCGTAGTCTTCGAGTTCGGCGATGTCGGCTTCAATGGCCGCGCCGATGACGATCACCTCGGCATTTTCGTTGGCCACGGATGCCTTCACTTTTTCAACGTATGCATTGCCCGTAACCACGCTGGCTTCATCAACGTTGCACACGTACATCACTGGTTTTGAGGTGATGAGTTGCAAATCATCCATGATCGCATGTTCCTTATCGTCCATTTCCATGGTGCGCGCTGACTGCCCCGACTCAAGCACCACCTTTAAACGGTTGTAGAACTCGAGCAATTTTTGTGCGTCTTTGTCGCCGGTTCGTGCTGCTCGAGCCACTTTCTCCATGCGTGCAGCAAGGGTTTCGAGGTCTTTCAATTGCAGTTCGGTGTCGATAATTTCTTTGTCACGAATGGGGTCAACACTGCCATCGACGTGCACCACATTGCCATCGTCGAAGCAGCGCAACACGTGCAAAATCGCATCTGTTTCGCGGATGTTGGCCAAAAATTTGTTACCCAAGCCTTCGCCTTTGCTGGCACCTTTCACCAATCCTGCGATGTCAACAATTTCGACGCTTGTAGGCACCAAGTTTTGTGGCTTCACAATTTCAGCCAACTTAGTGAGGCGTTCATCGGGCACCGTAGTTACCCCAATGTTGGGCTCAATGGTGCAAAAAGGAAAGTTTGCACTCTGCGCTTTCGCGTTTGACAAACAGTTGAACAGGGTCGATTTTCCGACGTTGGGCAAACCGACAATACCACATTTTAAACCCATAACACAAATTCAGGCCGCGAAAATACGCATTTGCCCACGAAGCGCGAAAGATGGGTGCGAATCTCTGGCTTGTGATTCAAAAAATGAACGTGTTTTATTCACATTAACTCTTCATAACTCAGGCCAAATCAGTTGCCCATCGTGTGCTTTCACGGAAGGCAAACCCTTAGTTTTGCAGCATTGATTTATACCTGATTTCATGAGCGCTTCAGCTTCTTTACCTCAAATTGCTTCGCAGGTGCGTCGCGACATTGTTCGCATGGTGCACGCTGTGAATTCGGGTCACCCGGGCGGTTCACTGGGTTGCACAGACTTTTTTGTCAACCTATACTTTGATGTAATGCACACCAAGGCTCCTCTATTCAACATGGATGGGGTTGGCGAAGACTTGTTCTTTCTTTCGAACGGCCACATCTCGCCGGTTTGGTACAGCGTGCTAGCACGTCGCGGCTACTTTCCGGTAGCTGAATTGGCAACCTTTCGCAAGCTCAACACGCGCTTGCAGGGGCACCCGGCCACCGAAGAAGGTCTGCCGGGCATTCGTGTAGCTTCAGGTTCACTTGGCCAAGGCTTATCGGTTGCTTTGGGCGCGGCTCAAGCGAAAAAACTGAACGGCGATGCACACTTGGTATACACCTTGCATGGCGATGGTGAAATGCAAGAAGGCCAGATTTGGGAAGCTGCGATGTATGCTGCGCACCATAAAATCGACAACATTATTTCAACCATCGACTACAACGGCCAACAGATTGATGGCTCGCTGGAGGAAGTGATGAGTTTAGGAAACCTACGCGCGAAATGGGAGGCTTTTGGTTGGATGGTTCTTGCCTGCGATGGACATGACTACGCCGATTTGAAAGCGACTTTTGCTCAAGCGAAAGCCATGACCGGAAAAGGTCAACCGATCATGATTTTGATGACCACCTCCATGGGGAAAGGTGTTGACTTTATGGAAGGTACCCACAAATGGCACGGTGTGGCTCCCAACGACGAGCAACTTGCTTCGGCATTGGGCCAACTTGAAGAAACCCTCGGCGACTATTAATCACCTTCCAAGATCGATCACCATGAAATCATTCCCCGTTTACGGAAATAAAGATACCCGCTCAGGATTCGGAGCTGGATTGCTTGAACTAGGCAAGAAAAACCCAAACGTTGTTGCCTTGTGTGCTGACCTCACCGGCTCATTGAAAATGGACGCCTTTCGCGATGCATTCCCCGACCGCTTTTTTCAGGTGGGGATTGCAGAAGCTAACATGATGGGACTCGCAGCAGGCATGACCATCGGCGGAAAAATTCCGTTCACCGGAACATTTGCAAACTTCAGCACGGGTCGTGTGTACGATCAAATTCGGCAGTCGATTGCCTACAGCGGTAAGAATGTGAAGATTTGTGCTTCACACGCAGGGCTCACCCTCGGCGAAGATGGTGCTACACACCAAATCCTTGAAGACATTGGGATGATGCAGATGTTGCCGCACATGGTGGTTATTAATCCGTGCGACTACAACCAAACCAAAGCTGCTACCATTGCGATTGCTGATCATGACGGACCCGTGTACCTCCGCTTTGGTCGTCCGAGCGTACCAATCTTCACCCCCGAGGACCAAGTTTTTGAAATCGGCAAAGGCATTCTCTTAACCGAAGGCACCGATGTAACGATCGTTGCAACGGGGCATTTGGTATGGCCGTCGATTCAAGCGGCACAAGAACTATTCAACCAAGGCATTTCGGTTGAAGTGATCAACATTCACACCATTAAGCCCCTTGACGAGGCCATGGTGATTGCATCTGCGCGCAAAACAGGTGCGGTAGTTGTCGCTGAAGAGCATCAAATATTGGGCGGATTGGGCAGCAGTGTCGCACAAACCCTGGCGCGCGAATGTCCGACCCCGATGGCTTTCGTTGGTGTCAACGACAGCTTCGGAGAAAGTGGAACTCCTGCGCAATTGATGACGAAGTACGGCTTAGATACCGTTGACGTCGTAAAAGCATGTCAAGCTGTGATGAAGCGCAAGTAAGCGCTTCGTCGGCTCAGACTTTTACGAGTTCACGCTCAGCCAATTCGCGATACAGCTTATCGCGTGTGCCTTCAGAAACAGGCACAAGCGGCAAGCGCATGTGATTTTCGCAAATGCCGAGGTGGTGCAACACCTCTTTGATGCCACCCGGATTGCCTTCAACAAAAAGCAGATCAACCAACTTGCGCAAGCGGTAGTGGATCACGCGTGCATCAACCACTGAGCCGAATAGCGCTTGGTGAACCATTTTCGAATAAGCCGCCGGAAAGGCATTGCCCACAACCGAAATAACGCCGTCAGCACCTAATGCGATAGCAGGGAGCGTGAGGTTATCGTCGCCCGAAATAAGGCTGAAGCCCGCCGGACGGTGCTGCATGATCTCTTCCATCTGGCTCAAACTGCCGCTTGCTTCTTTGATGGCCACGATGTTTTTAAAGTCGTGTGCCAAGCGAAGTGTTGTTTCAGGCGCCATGTTGCTGCCTGTTCGTCCGGGCACGTTGTATAAGATGATGGGCAAAGGCGATACTTCGCTCAAGGCCCGGTAATGGGCGTAGATGCCAGCTTGGGTAGGCTTGTTGTAGTATGGACTCACCGATAAAATACCGCTCAAGCCTTGGGTATCGAGATTGCGTAGCTGTTCAGCAACGGCGAGGGTGTTGTTTCCCCCAACACCGAGTACTACAGGCTTTCGTTTGTTATTCACCTCGAGAATGTAGTCGAGCACTGTGCGTTTTTCTTCGGTAGTGAGCGTCACCGATTCGCCGGTTGTGCCTTGCACCACCAAATAGTCGGCGCCGTTGCTAACCAAGTGTTCGGTGAGGCGTTTTAGTCCTGCGAAATCAAGTTTACCTTGAGCGGTAAAGGGTGTGACCATGGCGACACCTAATCCGACGAATTTGCTCATTTGAATTCTGCTTTATTGAGGTAATAGTTTAAATGCTTCCAATAATCGGCGAGTTGCTCGTGCGGATCCATTCGGAGGGTGATATCGTACAAATCGCTCGCACCACTTCGCGAGGCGCCCACCTTCATCCGCGCATGCGAAGCCTTGGTGATGTATTGCAAAGGCACGCAGGGAGCCACGCTTAAATCGATGAGTACATCAAACGGTTCAGATAAAAAGTTCATCAAGCTGACTTGCGGTTTCATGTACCAATTGACGTCGCTTCGTGTGAAGTACATGTACTCCAGTTTTTGGGCCTGGTAAACGGGAAGTTGCTTTGAAGGTAAGTCAACATAGCCTAGCGCGCACACCCGTTTCATGCCATAGACTTCATGCAACTGCTTCACGTAGGCTTTGATTTGCTTGAAGTGATTCTCGTCGTGATCAATGTATAAGAGCGCGGCACTCTGTGCACTGCCTAAGTTCACACCACGGCGGTCACGCACAGGCACAGGCTCTTTATTCAAAAAGTACTTCCCTGCGCGTTCTTTCAAGTTTTTCGCCATCGCCATGGTGCAAAAGTAGCAAGTATAGGGTCAATCTCCTACGTTGTTTAAGCAATAGGTGCCAGGTTGAATTGCAGGTGGTAAACAATGTACACGTGGCGTGAAAATGTTTACCGGCTTCATCGATTAATGCGGGTGACTTGCATCGCTTGGTGATGATTGTTAACTTCACCCGAATTCCAGTGCCGTGCCAACGGCACTCTGATTTCAAGCGCGCCCTCGCGACCACGGGTTAAAACCCGTGGCTACAACGGCATCGCCCCTGATGGGACTGTTACTTGATGATGTTGTTCGTCGCAATGGAGGTCGGGCGAAACATTTTACGCCCGATCATTTGCGAAAGATCGTACGGGCGATCGTGCGGACGATCGGGTGATCGGGTGATCGTGCGGCGGAAAATATTCCGCCCCAACCCATCCGCCGATAGGCGAAAAGAAAAAAACGGAAGAGGTCAACGCCTGAGGTAGATTAAATCGGACGGTTTTTATCGGCGAGCATGGGGACGAAACTGAAGCTGCCGTGCTCAACTTTGGTGAATTCGTTGTCGCCCACTTTGGTGATCTCAAGCATGGTTTGCGTATCGCCTTCGCCAACAGGAATGACCAATTTGCCGCCCAATTTCAACTGCTTCAAGAGCTCATCAGGGATGTACGGCGCGCCGCAGGTGACCAAAATTTTGTCAAAAGGTGCAAAAGCAGCTTTGCCTTTGTAGCCGTCGCCGTAATACAGGTTCGGTCGATAATTCAAAAGCGCAAGCAAAGGCGTCGTGGCATCGTACAACTCTTTTTGGCGCTCGATGCTCCAAACTTTGGCGCCCATTTCAAGCAAAACGCAGGTTTGATAGCCCGATCCGGTTCCGATTTCTAGCACTTTATCGCCCCGCTCGAGTTGCAACAACTCGGTTTGACGCGCTACCGTGGAAGGATGCGAAATGGTTTGTCCGGCTCCAATTGAAAACGCCCGGTTCTCATAGGCATACTCCAAAAAAGCAGATGACAAAAAGAAGTGGCGGGGCACGCGATCCATCGCCTCCAAAACCCGTTCATCGCGAATGCCGCGCTGGCGCAAGGTTTCGATGAGCTTTCTGCGCAATCCTTTATGACGGTAGCTATCAATCAAATTCATGGTTCACAAAGCTAGTTTAATCGCTCGTTCGCGGGGCGCTGTTAATAAGTAAGAATTGCACGGGGCGCTGTCGATAACAGGGCGTGTAACTTTGTGCGGTAAATCACTTGGAAAGTATCATGTTGAAAATCGGAGTTTTAGGCGCAGGGCATTTGGGCAAGATCCACATCCGCTGCTTGTTGGAGTTGGCTGATCAGTATACCATTGTAGGATTTTACGATCCCGATCCGGCCAAATGTCAAGAAGTTGAAACGCTGTACCACTTGCGTCGTTACGATACCATCGAAGCACTCGTGGCCGATGTTGAAGTGGTTGATGTGGTAACCCCTACCCTTTCGCATTTCGATTGTGCGGCGGCGGCTTTGCGCGCATCAAAGCACGTGTTCATCGAAAAACCCATCACAAACACCATCGAAGAGGCGCGTGTGCTGATGAGTTTGAGTGAAGAGGCGAATGTAAAAATGCAGGTCGGACATGTGGAGCGGTTCAATCCGGCCTTTGTTGCCGCACAAGCTTCACTGTCGAAGCCGTTATTCATCGAAGCGCACCGCTTGGCTGAGTTTAATCCGCGCGGAACCGATGTCTCTGTTGTGCTCGACCTCATGATTCACGACATCGACATTATTTTGAGCACCACCAACGCCAACGTGAAGAACATCAGCGCGAGCGGTGTGGCAGTGGTCAGCGAAACACCCGACATCGCCAACGCACGCATCGAATTCGACAACGGCTGTGTGGCCAACCTCACCGCGAGCCGCATCTCGTTGAAGAACATGCGCAAGGTGCGTTTCTTTCAACGCGATGCCTACATCTCGGTTGACTTTCTGAAGCGCGCGAGCGAGATTGTGCGCATGCGCGCGGTTGAAGGTGAACCCGATCCATTTGCGGTTACGCTCGATTTAGGTCAAGGACGAGGTTTCAAAGAAATCCTTTTCGAAAAACCTGAAATCAAAGAATCAAATGCCATTCGCGATGAACTGTCATCGTTTGCGCAAGCCATAACCAACAACACAACGCCGGTGGTGAGTGTACGTGACGGACTGCGCGCCTTGGAAGTGGCGCACATGATTTTGGCGAAGATGGAGGCGTAATCGCCAATTTTTCTACCGACGCGAAATAATTTTTAGACTCGCCTAAAATTATTCTTAGATTTGCACATGAATTCTTTCATGCGCACACGTCTACATTTCTTTTGGGTCTTGGTTTTTGTTGCCATGGCTGCATACAGTGGCCGCGCGCAAAGCCAAGTTCTGCACGGCACCGTGCAGTTTGCAAATGATGAAACGGGCATGGCCACCGTACTCATTCGCGCCACGAATCAGGTTACGGTTACCGATAATGCTGGTCATTTTCACTTTGATGCCATTACTGCTGACACGGTCGAAGTAGAGATTCGCGCCATCGGTTACCAAACCGCCAAGCGTCGCGTGCAGCTTTCGGCTGATCGGCCGGCAACCCTTAATGTGACCTTGACTGCTGACCCGCTGGCGCTCGATCAAGTGGTGGTATCGGGCACGCGTAGTCCGGTGATCAATTACAACTCCCCGCTTGTGGTGAGCAGCATTGGCCAACGTTTGTTTGAACACACCCAAAGTGTGAGTGCGGCTGAGGGTTTGAATTTCACGCCTGGCTTGCGCATGGAGAATAACTGCCAAAACTGTGGCTTTAACCAAGTGCGCATGAACGGTTTAGCCGGTGCTTACAGTCAAATCTTGATCAACAGTCGGCCCATCTTCTCAGCGCTGGCGGGGGTGTACGGCCTGGAGTTTATTCCTTCAGCGATGATCGATCGCATTGAGGTGGTGCGCGGCGGCGGGTCGGTGATGTACGGCGGCAATGCTATCGCGGGCACGATCAACATACTGACTAAGGATCCGCAATTCAGCAGTTTTGAGGTGGCATCGAACTTCGCATTGACCGGCATGCAAACGCCCGATTTGAATACGACCGTGAGCGGCACCTATGTTTCGCCCAACCACAATCAAGGCATTAGTTTCTTTTATTTCGATCGTGATCGCGCCCCTTTTGACGCCAATGGCGATGGATTTTCAGAGCTCACCCGCATACGCAATCAGACCTTGGGCGTGTTTGCGCACCACCATTTCAGCGACCGCAGCAAAGTCAGTTTGAGCGCCTTTCGCATGAATGAGCACCGCCGTGGCGGCAGCGATTTTGACCGTGAGCCCCACCAGAGCGCCTTGACTGAGCAGCTTGATCACGTCATTTACTCCATGCAGGCGAGTTACGAGCAGGCCTCGCGTGACAGACGGCAGCGCCTGGCCGTTTACAGCGGATTGCAAACCGTTGCACGCGATAGCTATTACGGCGCCGGCGGTAGAATCATCCAACCCGGCGACAGCTTAACCGCCGAAGATTACCTCGCCTTGAATGCCTATGGTGTATCGCACGACATCAGCGCGAACAACGGCGTGCAATTCGTCCGTGCGTTGCACAAGCACACCCAGCTCACCTGGGGTGCCGAGCATCAGTTCAATCGCGTGCACGACCGCATGCCGGGTTATGGTCGGCGCATCAGTCAAACGGTGAGCACCTTGGGCAGCTACCTGCAGCTTGACCAAGCGCTTGGCGCACAATTGCACCTCTTGGGCGGTGTGCGTTACGACCACGTGAATGTCGACGGAACCTACGCATTGGGCTTCGGTGATATGGCTACTGCACATCGTTTAAATGTGGTGTTGCCGCGCGTGGCCATGTTGTATCAAATCAACACACAGTGGCGCGCGCGAGCCGGATATGCCGAGGGTTACCGCGCGCCGCAAGCATTTGACGAAGAACTGCATTTGGAGACCGTGGCTGGCACCGCCCGCATGACCCAGCTGGCCGACGACCTGCAGGCCGAGCGTTCGCAGAGCACCACCGCCTCGTTGCATTACAGCCAGCGCACGGAGAAACAGCAAGTGAGCATCTTACTCGAGGGTTTTGCCACCCGCTTGCACAAGGCCTTTGTGTTAGGCGATTTGCAAGAAGCCCCAAATGGCGTGTTGATCGCCACCAAGCGCAACGGCGGCGGCGCAACCGTGAGTGGCATGAACCTCGAGATGAATTGGGCCACCGGCGACAAGCTGGTTTGGATGAGTGGACTCACCTACCAACGTGCGCTGTATACCACCGACGAAGTGTTGTGGTTGCCCGAAGACAACGCCAGCGCTTTGCCAGCGGTGGTCACCCGGCGCTTGTTACGCACCCCCGATTTTTATGCGTATTTCAGTTTAAGCTACCTGCTCACCCCGGCCCTCGAATTGAGCACCTCGGCCACGTATACGGGCAGCATGGTGGTACCGCACGTTATTGCCGAGAACGGTTATACCGCCTTGGTTACTACGTCTTCTTTTTTCGACCTAAACGGTCGGATGGCCTACACCTTTCAACGCGGGGCACTCCGCAACTTGACGGTAACGGCCGGTATGCAGAACATTTTCAATCAATACCAGGATGACTTCGACCTGGGCGCCGACCGTGATGCCGGCTATGTTTACGGTCCGATGCGACCGCGTACGGTCACATTTGGAGTGAGGTATGGGGTGGAGCCCCCCATCCTGCCGATAGGCAGAAACCTAAAAAATAACCTTTAGCCTTGCCCTGCGAAGGAATGGCTCACGCGCGAGACCGGTGGTACTTGCTTACGCCGAGGTGCTGAGGTTTAAATACGGCGCCAGAGGATCGCGGCCCGCCCACGTGCCGACTGATCGATAGGGCTGAAAGCGGACGAACAATTCTTCTTTATACCAGTTGAGTTTGCGCGTTCTGCGAACCGCTTCGAGGTGTTCAGGACTGTTGTAGGCGAAGTTTTTGAGGTCGTCGAGGGTTTCCCAAAGGCTGAAGGTTGACATTTGTACAATGGGCATTTCACCAATGCCCTTAGTGAAGATTAGACCTTTACACCCGCGCTGAATGGGGCGTTGAGATAGCGGGACGTAGCGCCAGAACTGCAACAACTTGCGCGGACGAATCGTTGCTCGGGTGATGACCGCGATGAGCGAATTGCTCGCGTTGATATCTGTTGAAGGGTTGAAAGGATTGCCTCCTGACCACATGCCTTTAGCTTGCATGGGTTTTAAAAAGATGGTCCATTGCTCGCTGCTTTGGGCTTGATACCCGGCATACACCTCTGAATGAGCGAAGAAATGTGTAGCTGAAGGCTCATCATTCCAGATGCACAAAATGGCGTACACCCCCCAATCGGGAAAGGGACTAAACCCGAGGTCTCGTCCGCTGCCCATGAGTTTGTAGAACTGCAATCCTGCGACCTGCCCCAAGTGCTCATGTGCATACCGCATTTGCTTGAGCGCCCAAAATTTAGGCTTTACGCCTTGAAATCGAAAGAAGGTAAGCGTGGTAATTGAGTTCATGAGCGAAAACGCGGAGAAGCTTAGGCAAAGAGTATTTTCATGATTTCTAAGAGGTACAACAACGGTTCATTTAAGTAACATTACCGCAGTGATAAAGTTCTTGGATGTGAGCCGCAGAACGCTTGAAATTCATGGAAATAATCAGTCGCGCAGCGATGAACAACGTAGCTCACTTGGCGCCAATTCGCCTAACGCATCATATATTCAGACGGCCATAAGGCGTTGAATCACCTCGTGGGTTAAGGGCTTTACCACAAAATCAACGACATGCGGATAAGTCTCCGCCTTTTTTTTATCGGCCGGATCAACCGAACTCGACATGATGTACACTTTCGGACATTCAGAAAGGTTGAGGGTTTCAATTTCGTCGAGGAAGTCCCAACCGTCCCAAACTGGCATGTTCAAATCGAGTAAAACAAGTTGCGGAGGGCTGACTCCGTCTTCAACTGCCGATTTGAAGGCATCGAAGGCGAGTTTACCGTTGGTAAAGACCTCCAATGCATAGGGCACTTGAACGCTGTTTGCTAGCCTTCGGATGGTGAAGAGGTCAATCTCATTGTCGTCAACAACAAAGCATCTTAGAGCTTCATTCATAGTGGTATGGCTACTGTGAAAAGGCTTCCCACGTTGGGCGTGCTCTCGACATCGATGTATCCGCCCATGGCTTCAACTTGGTTCTTGGTGATGAACAATCCGAGACCTTTTGAATCGGGCAGATCGTGGAAAGTTTTGTACATGCCAAAAATTTTCGCGCGGTGGCGATTCAAGTCAATACCGAGTCCGTTGTCGGCTACGCGCACCTGCATAAAACGCTCTGAGGCTTGCGCGTCGATGGTGATTTCGCAAGGCCTGTTGGCGTCGCGGTAGCGGATTGCGTTGGTTACAAGGTTCAAAAGAATGCTATCGATGTATGCTGGAATAACGCGCACTGCATCGGTATTGTTCACCGCATTGTGAATGGTAACGCCATGCAAGCAGGTTTGGCCTGCAACGGTATCAATGGCTTTGGTCACCAACGTCCTCAAATTAAGAACCTCAAAGGTTTCTTGTGTTTCAAGGCTTAGAAAGGCCACATCAGATAAACTGTGAACGGTTTCGTGGAGGCGATCAGCGGCATGAAAGAGCATTTTTGGGATTTCACCGGTTGTCCATTCGGGTGTATCTTGCTTGATAAAGTTGAGCAGCGACGAAATGTTGCTGGCATGTGAGCGCAGGTTATGCGATACAATGTGCGCGAAACTCTTGAGGCGTTCATTCTGGTGGAGGGTTTGTGTGTGCAGCGCCTCCATTTGTTCGCTTCGTTGCACCTCTTGGGTGATGTCGCGCAAGAAAAGCGTGAGGCCACCAACGGAGGGTTGCGCGTGCACATCGACCCATTGGTGTTTGTTGTTCAGCGTCATGCGCGCATGGGCCCCTTGCAGGTTTTCCATGGCGTATCTGAGCGGGCAATCACACGACTCTTCTTTAGGACGATCGAAATAGCTCCAAATTGAAGTTCCGACTACCTCATCGATCGCAGTGTTCATAATACCTCTTGCAGCAGAATTGGCGCGCAAAATCGTCCAATTCGGATCAACCTCCATAAAACCAGCGTCCATTTCATCAACCATTTGGTCGAAACGCGCTTGAAATTGTTGCAATTTGAGGCTTATGGCTTGTTTATCGGTGAGATCAGCACCGATGCTAAGAATCCCAACAGGTTGGCCTTGATGATCGCGGAGCAAGGAGAAATCCCAGATGGATGAATAATATACCCCTTCGGTTTGTTCGGGTTTTCGGATATCTACGCTTACAATTCTGTCAGGATTTGCGATGCATTGTTCAACCGCAGCGCCGATTGTTGGCAAATCGTCAGGATGCACACTGTTGACGATTGACTGTCCGATGAGTTTATCGCCGAGGAAGGCATAGCGTTCACTGAATGGCCGGTTCACGAAAACATAGCAGCCACTCATGTCAGTAATGACTACCGAGAAATTAGGTGAATTGAGCAGCCAACTCGGAATGAGCTGAGTATAGTCAGTTGGTTGAGGTTTCACATCGAAGTGCTTTAGAGGGAATATAATACAAAGTAAACTACGTTATATATAAAACGTGTAGGATGATTGCTGATAACTCATTCATTAATGCAGATTTTTGAATTTAGTGAATGAAATATTATTCAAAGGCTGCAAAGCTTCAAAGCTGAACCTTCAAGAGATATTACAGTTCATTATAAAAGGCCTACCGGGAGCAATCTGAACGCATTTTTCCATTGGAGCATTTCATATTTAATTCAGAAACAGATTTGTGCCTATTCCATTTTTGGTTTCCTATCTTTGCGGCCCTGCATATATAGCCTTATGGATCGCAATACCATCACCGGATTACTTCTCATGTTTTTGCTCGTTTTAGGGTACAATTGGTACTTTGGAGAAGAAGAGCCCTCACCCGAACAGCAGCAAGAACAAGTGGCACAGGCCGATGCAAGGGTTGGACAAGCCAACGACAGCATTGCAGCAACGGCAGGAAATATTGACGCTGCAAGCGCAGCTGACCTCGAAAACGATTCGCTCAAGCAAGTGCGCGTTCAAGAAGCGCTCAATTCAAAATATGGTGTTTTTGCCCCTGCGGGGGATGGCTTAAACACCGCCATTACCCTGGCCAACAACCGTGTCGAAGTGAAGGTAAATACCCACGGTGGATGGTTTGAATCGGCCCAATTGAAAAACGGCTACCGTGCGTTTTGGGACAGCTCCTCGGTAGAGTTGTTCGACCCGAATTTGAGCCAAATTGACTTGTGGCTGACCTACCCCTCGAAAGGTTTGATCAATGCCTCTGACCTGTACTTTGAGGTGGTGAAACAAGAGAAAACGGCTGTTGGGGAGTTGCTCGTTTTGCGTTTGCCTACCACCGATGCGCAAGCCTATATCGAATACCACTACTTGCTCGCCAACGATGGCTATGACGTTAAAGTCGACATCCATGCCATGGGCTTGCAGTCGACCCTCGACTTGCCCGCGACGCGCTTAGATTGGAAAGCCGCAGGCAAACACCTCGAAAAAGGTGTCGATTGGGAACGCCAACACAGTTCTGTGTTTTACCGTGAAATGGGCAAGGGCCGCGACTACTTAGGTGAAGGCCGCGAAAACGAGGAGCAAATCGAAGAGCCGCTCAACTGGATGGCCTTTAAACAAAACTTCTTCTCAGCATTGTTGATCGCACCTGACGGATTTGGCGCTGGCGCCTACGTGCGCTCTTACCCGCCTACCGATGACCGCGACACCAGCGCGAACATGTATTACGAAGCCCGCTTGCCCTTGCAACTGGCTGCAGCCCCCATCACGAGCCAGAAATTGCAGTTCTATTTTGGTCCGAACGACTTACCTGAACTGCGCAAACTCGAGGTTGACGAATTGGATCGCATCATCGATTACGGCTGGTGGATTTTCGGTTGGCTGAACCGTTGGGTAGTACTGCCGGTTTTCAATTGGATGTTCAGCATTTTCGGCAACATCGGTTTAACCATCATCGCCCTGACCCTATTGATCAAGTTGATATTGACCCCAATCACGTGGAAGAACTTCTTGTCATCGGCCAAAATGCGGGTGCTCAAACCTGAAATGGATGCCCTGAACGAGAAGTACAAAGACGATGCAATGGGCAAGCAAACCGCGACCATGGCGCTCTACCGCGAAACGGGTGTGAATCCGTTTGCAGGTTGTTTACCTATGTTGCTTCAGATGCCGATTTTGTACGCAATGTTCCGCTTCTTCCCGGCGAACATCGACATGCGGGGCAAACAATTTTTGTGGGCCGATGACTTGGGCGCGTACGATGCCATCATCACTTGGACCACCGAAATACCTGTAGTGAGCGGCATTTATGGCAATCACGTGAGCGGATTTGCTTTGTTGATGGCCGTTTCGACCTTCTTCTACTCGCGCATGAGCACGGCCAACATGCCAACGAGCACCCAACCGGGAATGCCGAACATGAAGGTGATCATGAACATTTTCCCGATCATCACCTTGGTATTCTTCAACAAGTTCGCTGCCGGCTTGAACTTCTACTACTTCTGCGCAAACATGTTCTCGATTGGTCAAATGATGCTCATTAAGCGTTTCTTGATCGACGAAGACAAGATTCACGCGAAAATTCAAGCGAACAAAGCCACACCGAAGAAGAAGTCAAGCTTCCAGCAGCGTCTTGAAGAAATGCAGAAATTGCAGCAAGAACGCGCGAAGCAAAACCAACGCAAGAAATGAGCGCAGCCTTGAAAAACAGACATAAACATGTCGTTATAGGCAGTTTTGCTGTTCTTTTTTTTCTGCTGATCGCAGGATGCGGGGGCCGCAAAAACACAGTTCCCGTGGCTGAAGACGCTCAACCCGTGGGCAACGAACAAATAGGCGATCAAATGGATGGCGGCGATGGCACCCGCCAAGTGATCTACTACGAGCGCACCCATTGTTTTGGGACCTGCCCTGTGTTTCGTTTCACCGCCTTAGCTGACGGGTCTTGCACCTATGAGGGCATCAATTTTGTAGACCGCATTGGCACACACACAGGTAGCGTTGAACCCGCCAAAGTACAGGCCATTTCAGCGCTTGCACGTTCAATGAACTACGCTTCACTCGACACACTGTACGATGATCAATACTTGATGGACCTTCCCGCGGTGATTACCATCATCGACGGAAAAACCGTGGTGAATCGCTACCGTGGTCCAGATTTGAAGGCGCTCTACACATCCTTAGATGAGCTCATTGAAGATGTGAAGTGGGCGACGACCCGTGATCGGTGAGTGCCAAGCATGCTTCCACTCCTCCCTCCATCCTGCCGTTAGGCAGTAAAAAGAAAACGTCGGTAAGAAAAAGCACCAAAGATTAAGCAAGGATTGTAAATTTGGCGCCAAATGAGTCGCTTGGTTGCTTTTTGCACCTGAAGTGAGAACAATGTAAAACCATCATCATGAGAAAACTTATTCTTTTTTTGACCCTTGCGGTTATGACGGCGACGAGCTTGCGCGCTGACGAGGGCATGTGGCTGATGCACATGTTGAAGAAAATCAACGAGGCCGAAATGCAAAACATGGGCTTGAATTTAAGTGCTGAAGACATTTATTCAATCAATCAGGCCAGCTTAAAAGATGCAATTGTAATGCTCAACGGTGGGATGTGCACCGCGGAGGTTATTTCAGGACAAGGTTTGGTTTTGACCAATCACCACTGTGCATACGGGGCGATTCAATCGTTCAGCTCACCTGAAAACGACATTTTGACCAACGGCTTTTGGGCATACAGCAAAGATCAAGAGAAGCCAATTAAAGATTTCGAAGTGAGCTTTTTGGTGCGCATTGAAGACGCGACTGCGGCTGCTTTGAAAGGAGTTACTGCACAAATGAGCGAGGCCGAGCGCAACGCGATTATTGAAGCGAACATTGCAGCCATTCAAGCTGCTGCGATTGAAGGCACCAAATTCACCGCACAAGTGAAGAGCTTCTTTCATGGCAATGAGTACTACACCTTTGTTTACAACACTTACAAAGACGTACGTTTGGTAGGTACAGCGCAGGAGAGCATTGGTAAATTCGGTGGCGATACCGACAACTGGATGTGGCCTCGTCACACCGGTGACTTTGCTTTGTTGCGTATTTATGCAGACCAAGACAACAATCCTGCGACCTATGCTGAAGGTAACAAGCCGTTTACTCCCAAGCGTCACTTGAAAGTATCGCTTGATGGTGTAAAGAATGACGATTTCACGATGGTAATGGGTTACCCCGGTAGCACTGACCGTTTCTTGTCGTCGCACGGTGTTGAACAGGCGATTAACTTGTACAACCCAAGCGTGGTAGAGGTTCGTGATTTGAAGTTGAAGACCATGAAGAAGTTCATGGATGCTGATCCGAAGGTTCGTATTCAGTATGCATCAAAGTATGCGAGCACGGCAAACTACTGGAAGTACTACATCGGTCAAACCAAAGGTTTGAAGCGTTTGAACGTTTACCAAAAGAAGAAAGCCCTTGAAGACGAATTTGCGGCATGGGTGAAAAATGACCGCGAGCGTCAGGCTGTTTATGGCGAAGCCTTAGATTTGATTGCATCGTACTATAAAGAAACTACGCCAACGGTTAAATCGAGTGTTTATGCCCGTGAAGCTGGTTTGATTGGCAGTGACATCGTTTTGTTCGCCTTCCGTTTTGGCCGCACGTTTGAGGCTGCAATGGGCCAAGAAGATGTTGAAAAGCAGAAAGCCATTTTGAACAACTACCTCGGCGCGGCAGACAAATTCTTTAAAGATTATGACCAAGCAACGGACAAGGCGGTATTGACGGCGATGTTGACGATTTACCGTCAGAACATTTCACGTGAGTTCTTGCCAACGGTTTTTGCGACGATTCAGTCGAAGTTCAAAGGTTCAATTGAAATGTATGTCAACGACTTGTACAAGCGTAGCTTTATGGTTGACCCTGTGCGTTTGAAGGCGTTCATCGCGAAACCATCGCAGAAGGTGTTTGATAAAGATCCGGCGATTGCGTTGGGCAAATCGATGTACGATGCGTATGCTGCAACTTTTGCCACGCCTTCGCAAGACAAGTACGATCGTGGATACCGCTTGTTTGTTGACGGTTTGCGCACGATGAAGTCGAACACGAACTTCGCTCCGGATGCGAACTCGACCATGCGTTTGACCTACGGAACTGTGGGCGACTATTACCCTGCTGACGGTGTGCACTACGACTACATTACAACCGCGAAAGGGATTATGGAGAAGTATGATCCGACTGACCCTGAATTCCAAGCTCCGCAGGAGTTGCTTGATTTGATTACCCGTAAAGATTACGGACGTTGGGCCAACGAGAACAACGACTTGCCGATTTGCTTCATCAGCAACAACGACATTACCGGTGGCAACTCAGGTAGCCCCGTAGTTAACGGCAACGGTGATTTGATCGGACTTGCGTTCGATGGCAACTGGGAGGCCATGAGTGGTGACATTGCGTTCGAAACAGAATTGCAGCGTACCATTTCGGTTGATATTCGCTACGTGATGTTCATCATCGACAAGTTGGCTGGTGCGAAGAACATCATCGACGAAATCGACTTTGTGAAGTCAACGCCTCGACCAGCAGTTGTTGACCCTGTGAAGGTTGAAACACCCCAAGAGCCGGTTACGCCAAGTCGTCCGACCAAAAAGTAAGTTAAAAAAGACCTTATTCAAGAAAGCCACCCGTAACGGTGGCTTTTTTGTTGCCTCAGACCTCCTAACTTTGAAGCATGGAATATCGCAGATTAGGAAAAAGCGGCCTCAAGGTCAGCGCGCTGTCGTTTGGCAGCTGGATCACCTTTGCCAATCAAATTGAGAATGGCATCGCCGAGCGTTTAATGGACATTGCCTACGACGCAGGTGTAAACTTCTTTGACAACGCCGAAGTGTACGCCGCAGGTCGTAGCGAAGAAGTGATGGGCGAAATTTTGGCGAAAAAAGCGTGGTCTCGCGATACGTATACGGTTTCAAGCAAGGTGTACTTTGGGGCAGGCGGCAAGCTGCCGACCCAGCGCGGCTTGCATCGCAAGCACGTGATTGAAGCATGTGAAGCTGCGCTGAAGCGTTTACGCACCGATTACCTCGACCTCTATTTTTGCCACCGTCCTGATAAAGAAACACCGATTGAAGAAACGGTGTGGACGATGCACAACCTCATTCAACAGGGTAAGATCTTGTACTGGGGAACGAGCGAGTGGAGTGCCCAAGAAATTATGGAGGCGCACCGCATAGCTGAGCGCTACAACCTCATTGGACCAACCATGGAACAGCCGCAATACAACATGCTGGTGCGCCAAAAGGTCGAAGTAGAGTTCGCGCAGATTTACAAAACCGTTGGTTTGGGAACCACCATTTGGAGTCCGCTCGCCTCAGGCATCTTAACCGGTAAATACAGCCAAGCCAATGTGGGAGAAACCCGTTTAAAACGCGACGAGTTGAGCTGGTTGGCTGAATCAATGCTCACCGATGCCAACATCAAAAAAGTTGAGCAGTTGAGCGGCATAGCGACTGAGCTTGAGATGAGCTTGCCCGTTTTGGGTGTGTCGTGGTGCTTGAAAAACGAAAATGTTTCGAGCGTAATCTTGGGCGCATCGCGTGCTGAACAGTTGGTAGAGAACCTTCAAGCCATCGATTTATATCATCGCCTAACGGCGGATGTGATGGATCGCATCGAAGCGATTTTGGCCAACCGACCCAAGGCACCTGCGTATTGATCGGGAGGCTTGGATGGGGATGGAGCCCCCCCCATCCGGCCGTTTAGGCCGAGAAAAAAAGACACTGTTGCACGTACACCTCAGAATTGGCGTGGCTTAGCTACCTTTGCAACCCTTAGAACTTGTTAGAACACGCGAGCGATGCGGATTGATATTTTGACCATTTTACCGAAGCTGTTGGAGAGTCCGTTTGCAGACAGCATTTTGAAACGCGCGGCTGACAAGGGCTTGGTTGAAGTGCATGTGCACGACATTCGCTCATGGTCAACCGATAAGCACAACAAAGTTGACGACTACGCTTTTGGTGGCAGTGCGGGCATGGTGATGCAAATTGAGCCGATTCATGCCGCGATTCAAAGCTTGTCGAATGAGCGCACTTACGACGAAATCATATACATGACCCCCGATGGCGAGCGCTTTAACCAGCAGATTGCCAACGCGCTTTCGATGAAAGAGAACATCCTAATTTTGTGCGGACACTATAAAGGTGTTGACCAACGGGTGCGCGACCATTTAATTACGCGCGAAATTTCGATCGGCGATTATGTGCTCAGTGGTGGCGAATTGGCAGCTGCTGTGGTTTCAGATGCGATTATTCGGCTCATTCCGGGGGTTTTGAACGATGAAACCAGTGCACTATCTGATTCGTTTCAAGACAACCTTTTGGCGCCTCCTGTTTACACACGGCCGGCCAATTACAACGGTTGGACTGTGCCTGAAGTGCTCTTGAGTGGGCATTTCAAGAAGATCGAAGAATGGCAAATGGCTGAATCGTTGCGGCGAACCAAAGAACGTAGGCCTGACCTTTTAGACGACTGAGTGTTTGATTTTCAGCCGAATGGCTGGATGGGTTCTGGCATAAAAAGCCGCTGGGTGTGCTAAACCAAAGGGTGAATTATAAATTTCGTCAAAGAGCCTTTCAGATTCAACTAGATTTTGTAATATTGCACCTCCATTTTGGAAGGTATTAAGTCAACACGCCATGGACAAACTTAAGGAAATCGCAAATAAGCTCGTAGAATTGAAGGAATGGCCTGCATTCAAAGCAGGTGACACCGTTTCTGTTAGCTACAAAATTAAAGAAGGTAACAAAGAGCGTATTCAGCTTTTTCAGGGTGTTGTTATTCAGCGTCGTGGTTCAGGAACTACTGAAACGTTTACCGTACGTAAGATGTCAAGTGGTGTGGGCGTAGAGCGTATCTTCCCGATTGCTTCTCCATTTATCGAGTCGATTGAATTGAACAAGCGTGGTAAAGTACGTCGTGCGCGTATCTTCTACCTCCGTGGTTTGACGGGTAAAGCGTCTCGTATCAAGGAGAAGAAGAAATTCAACTGATTGTAAGCACAGAAGTGCTCAACATAAGAAAAGGCAGCCTCGGCTGCCTTTTTTGTTGCCTGAATTTTGCTCATCAAAGAAAATTCTGTTTCACTATTGCAAGCTCAACAAGAAGCAAAATGTTTTTAATGTTAAGTTATAGTTTTTGAAGATTATGCGAAAGGATACGGATTCGCTCAAATGTGATTTTTTATCGACAAACCCTTGTTTATTGCTTTTTTTTCCGGATCTTCGTTGCACCTTGATCAATATACATATGAACTCTTCCATTCGAGTGTGTCTTTTTCTGATTACTCTGCTCATCGGTGGAGCGCTCAAAGCGCAAATAGATTGTTATCCGTTCACGGGTAAAGCAGCTTTTGTTCGTTCAACCGTTGGTCATCCATGGGGCTCTTTTGGTATAAACACGTTCGCCAACTTGAACTCAATGGATGCGATATTCGGTGCCGGCCAATGGTCTGACTTACGCTATGAGACAGTCAACGTTGCCAGCATGTTGAATGAACATACCTTCATTTACTTGGAGGGAGGTGACAACAATGCACAGGAACTCAATTCATTTCTCATTGCGAATTTGAATCAACTTGAGGCTTGGGTGGCAGCTGGGAATCGTTTGCTCATCAATGCCGCGCCGAATGAAGGCGGCAATATCAACCTCGGTTTTGGGGGTGTTACATTGGTTTACGATGGGGGTAGCACGCTTTCGAATGATGCGATTCCTTTCAATCCTGCTCACCCCGTGTTTGATGGGATTAATACCAATTACTTCTCTGGCAATTACATGGGGCACTCTTTCATTACCCCGACCAATATGACTTCAATGTTACGGTCGGCAGGCAATGTGAATAACATCATGCTTTCTGAAAAGGATTGGGGTGACGGAAAAATTGTATTTGGCGGATTAACGCTTCCGTGGTATGAAATGATGGATTCACCTTGGGGACCACAACCTGACCTCACGAATTTTGGACGAAATATACTTGAATACGCCGCAAGCGGCGATTTGGAGTGTCCGCCAGACTGTGCTGGTGTTCCTGGCGGCGATGCATTCATTGATGCCTGTGGTGTATGTGTTGAGGGCAACACTGGTTTAACAGCCTGTACACCTGGTTGTACAGACGGTGCAGCTTGTAACTACGATCCATTGGCAAGTGATGACGACGGTTCATGTATTTATTTTATTGACTGCGCTGGTAACTGCGGAGGTCAATTTGTTTTAAATGATTGTGGAGTTTGCTATGACCCGACCAGCGACGGCATTGAAGTCACCGAGTTTTTCTTCACGGGCAACGCTCAGTCCTTTACAGTTCCTTTTGGCGTTGATAGTTTATTTATTGAAGTATTTGGAGCACAAGGCGGCGGTTCAACGGGTTGTGGAGGATTGAATGACAATCAAGACGACGGTGGATTGGGCGGCTATTCCTCAGGCTACCGCTTGGTAAGTGAAGGTAACATCTTTTACGTTTATGTAGGAGGCAAAGGTTCATTGAATGGCGGTCCGGGATGGAACGGCGGTGGATCGGGTGGCCTCTACGGCGGTGGCGGTGGCGGCGCATCTGACGTGCGCACAACGCTCGGATTTTTTAGCTCACGTATTATTGTTGGCGGCGGCGGCGGCGGCGGCTCATTTGGTTGCGGAGGCGACTACGGTTTGGGTGGCAACGGCGGTGGACTAAACGGTCAGGCTGGCATTGCCCTCATTTCAGGTGTTGGTGGCGGCGGCGGTGGCCCTTCAGCGGGCGGAGTTGCAGGTACTTCACCCTCTGCTGCTGGCACCTTTGGTAACGGAGGTAGCGCAGCACAAACACACGTTGCTGGCGGTGGCGGCGGTTGGTATGGCGGTGGCGCAGCATATCGCGCTGGCGGTGGCGGTGGATCATCACGTGTTACCGCTGTTCTTAATGGGGTAACTCAATCTGGAGTTCAAGAAGGTAATGGTTATGTACGCATCACCTACCGCGTTGAAATCCCTCCATGTGAATTTGACTGCAATGGCGACCTGAACGGAACGGCCTATCTCGACGCGTGCAACACCTGTGTTGAAGGAAATACCGGTTTAATTCCGTGTGTTCCTGGATGTACAGATCCAGTCGCTTGCAACTACGATGCACTCGCGACAACAGATGACAACTCGTGTGCCTATGTATTTGATTGCAACGGTGTTTGCGGAGGCACGTTTGTACTTGATGCATGTGACCAATGTTATGACCCTTCGCTTCCTGCACCAGATTGCATTTTAGGTTGTGACGGCATGTTGTATACCGATCCGGCCTTAGTTCCGAATGTCGATTGCTTTGGCGTGTGCGGTGGCACTGCGGTAGTTGATGATTGTGGGGTATGTGGCGGCGACAACAGCTCATGCGCAGATTGCGCAGGGGTGTTGTATGGGCCAAGTATCTTAAATGAATGTGGAATATGCTACGATCCTACTGAACTTGAGTCATTCACAACCACTTACAACTTCACGGGCAGTGTTCAAACATTTGTAGTACCGTCAGGAGTTTACACCTTAACTGTACAGGCCTTTGGGGCACAGGGCGCCGCGAGCGTTTCATGTGTTCAAGGTCAGAGCATCCAATTTGATGGCGGTTTGGGCGGATCAGTAAACGGTGAACTATCAGTATTACCTGGTCAAACCTATTTTGTTTATATCGGCGGACAAGGAAGTTCTGCCGGCACAGGAGGCTGGAACGGTGGCGGTGCTGGCGGTAACTTCGGCGGCGGCGGCGGTGGAGCGACAGATATGCGTACTACACTCGGGAACTTTGCATCGCGTGTTTTGGTTGCTGGCGGTGGTGGCGCAGGAAACACGGGTTGTCCGGATGGTGGTCAAGGCGGAAACGGCGGCGGTTTGACAGGTTCAGCTGGAGTCTCTTTTGTGGGAAATACTGGCGGTGGCGGTGGCACGCAAGTGAGCGGTGGCTTAGCAGGAACTACACCTGCTCAACCTGGAACCTTTGGCAATGGTGGTGGCGTGTTTGGAAGTAACGTTTCAGGCGGCGGCGGCGGCTGGTATGGCGGTGGTGCCGCATTCCGCGCAGGCGGTGGCGGAGGTAGCTCTTATTTTGGAAACCTCAACAATGCTTCGACCCTTGCAGGCGTGCGTGAAGGCAATGGAACCATAACCTTAACTTACATTGTCGAGCCAGATTGTATCCCTGGCTGTCTTGACCCGGCAGCAGACAACTACAATCCGGCTGCCACTTTCGATGATGGCAGCTGTATTACACAAGGTTGTACAAATCCGGCTGCATCGAACTATGACCCTGCAGCCACATTCGATGACGGCAGTTGTGTTATTCTTGGTTGCACGCTGAATTATGCGAGCAATTATAATCCGGAAGCAACCGTAGACGACGGCAGCTGCATTTGTTTCATTGAAGGTTGCACTGATCCTGCAGCCTACAATTACAACCCGGCGGCAATAACCGACAACGGAACTTGCGTCGATGCAATTTTAGGTTGCATCACCCCTACAGCGATCAATTATAATCCACAGGCCAACACGAACGACGGAAGCTGTGTCTTCAATGTATACGGCTGCACCGATCCGAGCGCAGCGAACTTCAATCCGCTGGCAACAGCAGATCACGGAGGATGCTTGCCCTACTTGGTTGGCTGTATGAATCCTGAGGCATTCAATTACAACCCATTTGCCAATCAAGATGATCCGGCTTCGTGCATCTTAGAATTGTGCGGTCAGGATACCTATTGGGATCCTGTATTGCAATTGTGCATTGGCGTGTTTGAATGTCCAGAAGACTTAAATCGCGACGGTATAGTTAACTCAGCCGATTTGCTGCTTTTCCTCTCCTACTTTGGAACGAATTGTGCGGATCTCGAATTCGACCAAGAATGAACCGACTAACCAACTCTCAGAACCAACTGACCGCATCGACCGTCATGAAGCAGTTAATTCTTGAAAATACAAAGCAACCAGCGAAGAAGTTTAGCTTCTGGCAACTGGCATTTGCAAGCCTATTTTTACTCGCCCTAAGCTCACCCGTATTGGCTCAGCAGGCGACCCAAACCAAGGGCACCGAATTTTGGGCTGGGTTCATGGAAAACTATGTCATTGAGCCTGGTGATCAATTGTACATCTATATTTCGGCGAGTGTAAACACAACGGGTGTAGTTGAAGTACCTGGTCAAGGATGGTCACAGCCCTTTACGGTAACTGCTTACCAAACGACGACTGTTCCTGTGCCGAACAACGTCGCTGAGCACTACAACAACCAAATTATTGACAACAAAGGAGTGCGAATCACTACCGCTGATACGGCGTCAGTGTACAGCATTAACTTTAACCAATATACGGCAGATGGCGCGCGAATTCTACCTGTTCAAACTTTAGGAACAGAGTACCGCATTTCGTCGTATTCGGGTCTAGATTCATACGGTTCACAATTTCTAATTGTAGCTACTGAAGATCAAACCGAGGTTGAGATTACACCATCTGCTCCTACTTTAGGGAACAACCCCGCTGGAGTTCCATTTACGGTTGTGTTGAACGAAGGCCAAAGTTATCAAGTGCGCGTAAGCGGCTCAGGTACTGATTTTACCGGCAGTTATGTGCGATCGACATCCGCTTTTGGTGGCCCCAAACCCATTGCAGTATTTGGGGGTGTTCGATGTACGAATATTCCTGTCGGATGTACAGCGTGTGACCACATTTACGACCAATGTATGCCCCTGAATACGTGGGGCACCGATGTTGCGATAGTACCATTCAGCTTTGCAAGTGGCTATACCTACCGCGTAATGGCACAAACAGACGGTACGGTGATGAGCGTAAATGGTGGAGCTCCCATTACCTTGAATGCAGGGCAATTTCAAGAATACAACAACGTAAATACACCGCAGTGCATTTCAGCCAACGGTGCCGTGAATGTTACCCAGTATATGCAAGGTGCATCGTGCGCAGGTCAAGCCGACCCAGCCATGGTAAACCTCAATGATCTCACGCAAACCATTGATGAGGCGATATTCACAACCTTGGTTTCAAACGTCATCACGCAACATGGCCTGAACCTCATTTTGCCAACGGCTGACGTTGGCACGCTGCTTCTAGACGGATCGGCTATTCCTGCAGGGTCATTCCAACCCTTCCCAGGTTGTAATGGTTATTCGTATGCACAAATTCCAATATCACAAGGCAATCACACCTTGATTTCTGAAAACGGTTTCATCGGTTACTTGTGGGGGCATGGTTTGTACGAGAGCTATGTCTATACTTTGGGATCATTTATTCCGACCCCTGACTGTGCTGGTGTTCCTGGAGGAACCGCATATTTGGATGAATGTGAAATTTGTGTTGAAGGCACCACAGGATTGCTTCCATGTGTGCTGGGCTGTACTGACGGTGTAGCATGTAACTATGATCCTCTAGCAACTGTAGACGATGGCTCATGTGAGTACCTCGTGGATTGTGCAGGGGTATGTGGTGGAACTTCAATCATCGATGATTGTGACATTTGTTATGATCCTTTCGATGATGGCCTCAATGTGCAAGAGTTCAATTTCACGGGTAGCGCGCAAGCCTTTACAGTGCCTCTTGGTGTTGATTCTATCTTCGTCGAACTTTACGGTGCACAAGGTGGCAACTCAGGCGGTTGTAACGTCAACGATTTCCAAACAGATGGTGGATTAGGTGGATATACATCAGGCTACCTTCAAGTCAATGAAGGTGATGTCTTCTACGTATATGTAGGTGGCAAAGGCGGCACCAATGGCGGATCGGGTTGGAATGGCGGCGGCGCTGGAGGCAATTTTGCTGGCGGCGGTGGTGGTGCTTCAGACATCCGAACAAATTTGGGCTTTTTAAGCACACGACGCGCTGTAGCTGGCGGTGGTGGAGGTGGTTCATACGGTTGCAACATCGACTACGGCGCAGGAGGCAACGGTGGTGGACTTTCAGGCCAAGCCGGACAGGCATTTATTACAGGCACTGCAGGTGGCGGTGGCGGTCAATTTACCGGTGGTGTTGCGGGATCTTCTCCGGCTAACGCGGGGAACTTCGGTAACGGTGGAAGCACAGCCCAGAGCCACGTGGCCGGTGGCGGTGGCGGCTGGTATGGCGGAGGATCGGCATACCGCGCTGGCGGCGGCGGCGGAAGCTCATATTACAACGGTGTATTGAATGGAAGTACACTCGCTGGCGTTAATGAAGGAAACGGATTGGTTCGAATCACCTATCAAGTGGTTATTCCACCGTGTTTTTATGATTGCAACAACGTACTTAATGGTGAAGCATTCATCGATGAATGTGGTGTGTGTGTGGAGGGTGACACGGGGTTAACCGCTTGTGTTCCTGGCTGTACTGATCCGGTCGCATGTAACTACAATCCAGAAGCCACGGATGATGATGGCTCATGTGCTTACATTATAGATTGCAACGGTACCTGCGGCGGTAACTTTATCACCGATTCGTGTGGCGTATGTTATGATCCGAATGGTGAAATACCATTCTGCGAAGAGGCTTGTGACGGCGAGTTTTACAGCGATCCTGCAGATATTCCTGTAGTTGATTGTTTCGGCGTATGCGGCGGCGGCGCGGTAATTGACGAATGTGGAGAGTGTGGCGGAAATAACGCTTCGTGCACTGACTGTGCAGGTATCGTGAACGGTCCGAACATTGAAAACGAATGTGGCGCATGCTATGATCCGAATGAAATTGAAACATTCACCAATACTTATAATTTCACGGGCAGTGTGCAGTCGTTTGTTGTACCTGCGGGCGTGAACTCATTGAGTGTTGAGTTATATGGAGCCCAAGGTGCTGATTCACAATCATGTAATGCTGGGCAATCTCAAGCAGATGGAGGCTTGGGTGGATTCACCCAAGGTGAAATAACTGTGGTTCCTGGTCAAACTTTGTTCCTCTACGTAGGAGGCAAAGGTAGTTCAGCAGGAACGGGTGGTTGGAATGGCGGCGGTGCGGGTGGCCAGTTTGGCGGTGGCGGTGGCGGTGCGACCGACATTCGCACCACGCTCGGAAACTTTGCCTCGCGCTTGATCGTTGCTGGTGGCGGCGGTGCCGGAAATACGGGATGTCCGGATGCTGGTGCCGGAGGTAACGGCGGTGGATTAACTGGAGCACAAGGCACATCACTCATCGGAAATATCGGTGGCGGTGGCGGAACCCAAATAAGTGGCGGACCTGTTGGAACGACCCCAGCGCAACCAGGTAACTTCGGCAATGGTGGCGGAGTTTTTGGACAAAATGTTTCTGGTGGAGGCGGTGGCTGGTATGGTGGCGGAGCTGCTTTCAGAGCCGGCGGCGGTGGAGGTAGTTCTTACCTTGGTAATGCGCAGAATGCATCAACCTCACCTGGAGTAAACCAAGGAAATGGCTTTATGATCATTTCTTATCAAGTACTACCGGAATGTATTCCTGGATGTACTTTGCCCGATGCTGACAACTATGACCCAAATGCGAATGTGGATGATGGCTCATGCATTTATGCAGGCTGTACAGACCCTACGGCGTCAAACTTTGATCCGAACGCATCGACAGATGATGGAACATGTATTTACCCTGGTTGCACGGATCCGAATGCGATTAACTTCGATCCACAAGCTAATGAAGACGACGGTTCGTGTATTGTTGAAGGATGTACGGATGTCTTAGCTGACAACTATGATCCAACAGCGAATGTAGATGACGGAAGCTGTTTCTACCTCGGTTGTACTGATCCATCTGCAGCCAATTATGATGCAACAGCGACAGTCGATGACGGCAGTTGCCAGTTCCCTGGTTGTACGAATCCAGCAGCGACGAACTTTGATCCGACCGCAAATGTGGATGATGGCTCATGTGAAATTCCAGGGTGTACCAATCCTGAAGCATGGAACTACGATTCAGGAGCTACAGTAGATGACGGCAGTTGTGAATTCCCTGGATGTACTGATCCTGCGGCGGTAAACTTCGATCCAAATGCGAACTTGGAAGATGGATCATGTGATTATTTGGGCTGTACCAATCCATTGGCATTGAACTACAATCCGGCAGCGACCATTGATGATGGATCATGCGAAATCCCGGGTTGTACTGATCCGTTGGCAGCGAATTATGATCCGACAGCCACTTTGGACAATGGTACCTGTCAATTCCCTGGATGCACAGATCCTGCAGCTGTAAACTTCGATCCAAATGCGAACTTGGAAGATGGATCATGTGATTATTTGGGCTGTACCGATCCGCTTGCGTTGAACTACGACCCGATTGCGACCATTGATGATGGAAGCTGCGATTTCTTGGGTTGTACAGATCCGGCCGCAGTTAATTACGATGCGAATGCGACCATTGACGATGGCAGCTGTCAATTCCCTGGATGCACAGATCCTGCGGCGGTGAACTTCGATCCGAACGCGAATTTGGAAGACGGATCATGTGATTATTTGGGTTGTACGGATCCGCTTGCACTGAATTACGATCCGATTGCGACCATCGATGATGGAAGCTGTGATTTCTTGGGTTGTACAGATCCAGCGGCAGTTAATTACGATGCGAATGCGACCATTGACGATGGCAGCTGTGACTATTTAGGTTGTACAGATCCGGCGGCAACGAATTACGATCCGATCGCGACAATCGATGATGGCTCTTGCTTGATCGAAGGTTGCACCGATCCAGTTGCTGCGAACTACAATCCGAATGCTACGGTTGATAATGGCACTTGCACCTGCGAACAACCGGGTTGTACCGATGTGAATGCAATCAACTTTGATCCGAGTGCAACGGTTGAGGATGGCTCTTGCACCTACCCTATTTCAGGTTGCACCGATCCAGCGGCCTTGAACTACAACGGTGAAGCAGGCGTTGACGATGGGTCTTGTATTCTTGGAACATTTGGTTGTATGGATGTGAATGCCATCAACTATGATCCGACTGCAACAATTGACAATGGTGGATGTATCCCATATCGCTATGGCTGCATGGCTACTGATGCCTTGAACTTTATTCCGCATGCCAATGTTGATGATGGTAGCTGTATTTGGGATGTATGTGGATCTCAGACCTTGTGGGATGAGGCTCAGCAATTGTGCATCGGTTATCGTCCATGCCCACCAGATCTTGACCAAAATGAAGTCATCAACGTGAGCGACTTGCTCTTATTCTTATCGGCATATGGCACATTCTGCGACTAACCCATCCGGCCGTTTAGGCCGAAAACAAAATGAGCGTTTAACATAGAATAAACAACATTGTAAATCGCTAGCGGCAGATTTAGAAGCTAAAAGCGTCGAGGCCTCATGTTCACCGCATGGGTGCCTTGTCAAATACGGATATCCTTAACCAAATACAATTATGAATCACTTAAAGCATCTTGTCACCTTCGTGGTGGCGCTGTTCACGTGGGCAGTTGCAGACGCTCAAAACGGTTGTACCAACCCTGGAGCGTGTAACTTCGACCCGTTTGCAACGGTTGATGACGGATCGTGCCTATGGTCTATTGACTGCGCAGGAAACTGTGGTGGCACTTTTGTTGTTGACGCTTGCGAAAACTGCTACGACCCGAACATCTCGGGAGAGGAGCAATTTCAGTACTCAGGTTCAATCCAGTATTGGGTTGTACCAGAGAACGTTTCGCAAATCACCATTGAGGCCCTCGGTGGCCAAGGTGGCTCCGGTTTCGGAGGCACAGGTGGCTTGGGAGCGCGCATCCGAAGTACGGTTTCGGTAACCCCAGGCGAGACGCTAAGCATCCTTGTGGGTGGTCAGGGTCAGAGTCAGTCTACACGGCCTGCGGGCGGTGGCGGCTCATTCATTGTTCGCTCAGACAACAGCCCCTTGGTTGTAGCTGGCGGCGGTGGAGCAGTAATTAACGCCCCTGATGGCAATCAGCATGGTCGTATCACAGAGAATGGTGCAAATGGCTATAGCCCTTGCTGTCCGAGCAACTACGGCTTAGGTGGTATTAATGGCAACGGCGCAACGAATTTCTCAGGCGGACCTTGTGCTGGAAACGGCGGAGGCTTTTTGTCTGATGGACAAATCTCAAACTGTATTGGTGCAAACGCACGCGGCCGAGGCTTCTTGAATGGAGGCACCGGTGGTGTTGGCGGCTGTGGTGCTGAACTTGGCGGATTTGGCGGCGGTGGCGGCGGTGGCTGCGATGGTGCTGGAGGTGGCGGTGGCTACTCAGGCGGTGGTGCAAGCTATTCAAACAATGGCTATGGCGGTGGCGGCGGTTCGTTCGCTGCAAGTGCAATGGATATTGCAGAAAGTGGTGTTCGAAGTGGAAATGGTTTAGTTACCATTACTTACAGCACTACGCCAGTTTGTATTCCAGGTTGTACTGACCCCGAAGGAGATCAATATGATCCATTGGCAAACTATGACAATGGATCTTGTACTTATGACTTGGGCTGTATTGACCCAACGGCATGTAACTATGACATGGTTGCTACCATTGACGACGGAACATGTGAATACATCATCGACTGTGCTGGCACTTGTGGTGGCACATTCTTTTTAGACGCGTGTGGGAACTGTTACGATCCGAACGTAGAAAACGACGTCAACTTTGCGTATTCAGGCACAATTGAAACATGGACAGTACCTGCAGATGGTATGTACATCATCGAAGCGGCTGGTGCTGAAGGCGGCACCGTGAATGCGAACAACATTGGTGGACTTGGTGCACGGATGCGAGGAGAGTTCTTCTTGACAGCGGGTACTCAACTCAACATTTTGGTAGGACAAAAGGGCTTTGCACCATCGAACGTTTCGAATGAAGGTGGTGGAGGTGGTGGAGGTACTTTCGTGACTTTTGGCGCGAACTACCAGTCTTCTACCCCACTCATCGTTGCCGGTGGCGGTGGCGGTGGTACGGCTTCTTACCAAGGCGTTAACCAGCCTGGTCAAGGCGGTCAAACGACCAACAACGGTCCGGTTGGTGGCAACACAGGCGACTATTGTGATAACGGTGGCGCTGGTTTTAGCGGAAACTCGACTTGTTCTGGGAATGCGCGCAGTTTCACCAATGGAGGTGCTGGCGGCAACTCGAACTACAGCGGACATGGCGGCTTCGGCGGCGGTGGTGCATCGATTCACCACCCCGG
>CAMCHP010000024.1 GCA_945874695.1 Chryseobacterium gleum | reverse complement strand
AGTATTGGGGTTGCCTTGACAGCACCTACACAGCCCGGAGCTATGATCTATGGGATCGTTTACAACATTTCGCGCGACAGCATTATTGGAATTACCGACCCCTACGAGGTGAATGCCTGGGACATCAATGAAATTGGTACGGAGCGCATTGTGCATTTACAATTCCAAGAAGACATCATCACCGATCCTGAATTCATGTACACTGTGATGGTCGGCAGTGATGTGGGCAGCAGCTTTTATGTAGGCCGAAGTGGCGATGCAACGGCGCAAGCTTCCCTCATTCGCTATCCGGAGATCAACGGTTTGTTCTACTTGTTAAAAGCACCAATTGTTCGCGCACATTTATTCCCCGGTAACAGTATTCCCGGTTGTCTTGACGCATCGGCAATGAATTACGATCCCGCGGCGGATACTGACGACGGTTCATGCCGATTTTCTGGGTGCATCGATCCAAATGCTGATAATTATAATCCAGCGGCAAACTTTGAAGATGCATCTTGTTTTTTCAGCGGTTGTACCGATCCGGATGCAGCCAACTTCAATGCCAACGCTACCGTCGATGACGGCTCATGTGAATACCCGGGTTGCAACGACCCAAATGCCCAAAACTTCAATCCTGATTCCAATGTGAATGACGGATCGTGCATCTACAGCGTTGCCTTTTTGAGCTCAACTGATTCGACCGGTTGTTTACCACATTCAGTAACATTCTTCAATCAAACGGCACTCTCAGAGGGTGGTAGTTGCGCATTTTATTTGGATGGTACCTTAATCGAATCAACCTGCGTTGACACATTCACCCTCGACTTTGATGAGCCAGGAACCTACTTTGTTACTTATGAATATGAGGTGAGTGGCAATTTTAGCAGCTACGAATTAGGTCCGATTGAGGTATACCCACTACCTGAGGAACCAGAGTTAAGCTACAATGAAGACATAAACGTGCTCAGTTGTTCCAATTGCACGGGTAACACATTGGCCTGGTATTTGAATGGGAATTTGATCCCAAATCAGACTGACAGTTCGTGGTCGCCGATTGATAATGGCGAATACCATGTGGTTGCAATCTCTCCAGACGGATGTATCGCAGAGGGCGCAGCGATTCTAGTGATTGTTGTTTCTGTCGCTGAGCGAACTTCGGATTTGGCGCAAATCTATCCAAACCCGGCGCAAGATGTTCTTTACATACGTTCAAGCTCAGCTATTGCTGAGCTTATGCTCTATGATGCCCTCGGACGACTTGTTTATGTACATCCCCATCCCGCCGTTCAGGCGGAAATCAACTTGAACACACTGGCACAAGGTGTTTACTACGTGCATTTACGAAATGTAGATGGTGTTCAACGACAACAAATTGTTCATGTGAAGTGAGCATTATTTATTCTTACCTGCTGCAACTTTTGATTCTTAAAAAGCGTTAATTTAACGAGATCAAAACGTGCAAATGTGAGGCCTTTACTCTTTCTCTTTATTTCGCTCGTGCTTTTGGCATCGTGTAAAAAAGAACCAGTTGTATTCGAAGACAATACGATTCCTGAATACGCTGGGGTTTCGACGGTAGTGCTTAACAATTACATCAATCGTGTATATATCGATTTGATTGGTCGCGAGCCTTTAGATGCTGAAATGGAAAGCGATCGCGCCTTCTTGCGTACGAACAATTTGAGCGCAAGCTCGCGCACTCAACTTGTTGATCGGCTAATGTTTAGCACTGAATTCATTGACGGTGACAGCAGTTATCGACGCGCCTACGTTGTTAAGTTATACGAAAATTTAAAAGCGCGTTATATCGAAGGGGCTTCAGAAGCTTTGCTTAACGAGCGTTATGGCCTGTATCGCGGCAATGCGATATTGGATTCATTGAACGGTGATATGACCAGCTATGCCATGAACATGGCCGAGGCTTTGCGTTTGGATTCACTCATGGTGGGGCGAATTTCTTACCAGAATGATGCAATCAGTATCGCTGAACTTGCCCGCAGAATGATGTTTAATGCAGTGTATGACGACATCAACATGAATGCATTCAACTTCATCAATGCGTCATTTGACGACTCGTTCTTTCGATTTCCTACGCAACCTGAATTTGACCAGGCGTATCAAATTGTAGAATTGAATGAACCTTCGGTTTTATTTGGTATGGTCGCCCAAACCAAACTCGAATATCTTCAAATTCTGACCTCTACGGGTGAGTTTTACGAGGGTATGGTCATTTGGGCCTATCAATCTTTACTCTCACGAAATCCGACTTCACAAGAAGTTTTCATTGCTGCTGAGACCTTGGAAAACAACCTTGATTTCAGTGCTGTTCAACGCACCATTTTAATTTCAGATGAGTATGCAGGGTTTAATTAAATGCATCGTGCCTGTGCTGTGCCTCGTGCTTGCTGCAGGCTGTAAGAAAGAGCCCGAACCGCTTTTTCTTTTGAATGACGTTGAGCTTTATCCCTCGAGTGCGGGGAAAGAGAAGATGAAAACCAACGAGCAATATGTGGCCATTCTGCATGCCAATTTGTTTCAAACGGCTTTATCGGCGAATGATATTTTCTCGATCAACACCTGCATTGAATCGATTGGAGACAAAGAATTGGCGCGCGAAGTGATCATTAGTAACTTCATGAATGAACCCGATGTGCTCATTCCAACCGTGGAAGAAATGAACCTTGATTTGGATGCTTTCATTGAAGACACCTACATTCGATTCTACGTGCGCTATCCGACTGAAGCAGAGAAACTTTACGTTCGGAATTTCATCACGACCAATCCGTATGTAACTCCGGAGATTGTCTATTTCTCATTTGCCTTATCCAACGAATACCTTTATTACTGACCGTATGAAACGACGTGACTTTATAAAGAAAACGGGTGCTGCGGCGGCAGCTGCAATCGCTGCGCCGTATATTCTCCCGAGCGGAAGGTTGTTCGCGGCTTCGGGTCGGCGAATGAGTGGCCATGTGGTGCTTGTCATGTTTGCAGGAGGTGTTCGTCAACAAGAGAGCGTTTTGCAGCGCTACTTAGATGGCAGTCAGCAAAATGAACCCTATGCCGGTAACATCATGTACAACATGTTAACAGGTGATGCGCCCACGCAAAAGATCGTTTATGGCACTGGGCTTGGTGGTTTGAACCCTATTCCTTCGCTTTTATCAAGTACCCTGCAGTCACAAGGCACCCTATTTCCTGAAGTTTCGGCCTTGAGCGCCGGGCATTTTGGCGGACTAAACTCTTTGGTTCAAGGAAGTACCGTAACCACCCAAGGCTTGAAACAGCGGCCGTTGAATCCGACCATTTTTGAGTACCTCCGTCGCCATGGTGGCTATAACGCAACCGACGTGTGGTTTGTAGGCAACGGAATCATGAACTCAGTTCCGCTTTTGAACTACTCTGGACACAGCAATTACGGTTCGGCCTATGGCGCGAACTTCTTCGCCCCTACCATTACCTTCAATGAAACGTGTCAAGCCTTCTTGGGTGATGCGAAGGTTTACCACCCCGAAAATGAGTTGGCACCGATGTATCAGTTGAAGTATTTCCTCGATAACAGCTTTGAGCAATATGGCGGCCGACTTGACAATTTAGGGAACACCGACCAAGAAAAGCAGCAAATCAAGGCTTTCATGGAAGAAATGTTCACCCGAACGAACAATGGTACAATCGCCATGCCTCCTGTGACCGACAATGGTGATGCAGCAACTGTTGGTTATGCGTGTGAAGTCATTCGGGAATTTAAACCCGCCTTAACCGTAATCAACCTCAATGCTGTTGATACCTGCCATTCTGATTTCACAGGATACCTTGGCAACTTGCACCGCGCAGATCACGCGGTTGGTCACCTTTGGAACTTCATCCAGACCCAAATACCTGAAATGGCCGGCAACACCACGTTGATCTGCACCCCGGAATGTGGTCGAAATCTTCAACCGAACAACATTCTTGATGAGAATGATTGGCGTTCTTACGATCACAGCGATGCCAATTCGCTGCGCGTTTTCACCCTGATGGTTGGCCCGAATGTTCCAGCTAATCTTGTGGTTGGCAGTGAGAACAATCCGGTCGGTGGCGTCAGCGACAGCATGATGACCGTGGCTGACATATTAGGCGTTAAACCCGAAGTACAAGCTGCGGGCATGGTCGCCAATGGTACCAATTCTTTGTTCGATTTAATATGAGAGCATTGCGAAACATCTCCTTCATTGCTGTACTTGCCGTCGTGCTCGTGGCTTGCAAACCTGAAGAGGTTGTCAATCCGTACGCGGAGATTGAACCAAATGTCGACGTACAGCTTCCCGCAGATGTATTGCCAGCCGACAACTTTGCGTGGTTGCATGCCAAAGTGTTCAAGCCGACATGCGCAAACAGTGGCTGCCATGACGGAACATTTGAACCCCACTTCAACACAATATCTTCATCGTACAATACCTTGGTTAACCATCCGGTCATTGCCAATGACGCTCAGTTTTCGTTTGATTACCGGGTGGTGCCGGGAAATGTAAGCGCATCGTTGCTTTATGAACGCCTGACCAATGAAATTGAGAATACATCAGGCATGATGCCGCTTGTGGTCGATGCTGATTCAGATTGGGACGCTCAGCGCGATAACTATTTAGCCGCCCTCAGCGCATGGATTAACGCAGGCGCACCTGATATGTATGGCAATATTCCTGGGAGTGGTAGTGTCGATTTTCCGCCTACCATTGAAGGCTTGCTGGTGTTTCCATCCGGCACCACATCAACCCCGTATGAGCGTGACCCTGAAAGTGTTGGCGTAAGTCCGATTCTCGTTCCTGCCACAACAATCGACATTTGGGTTGCCGTAACCGATGACAATACCGCGCCGCAGAATATGGCTGTGAATGAATTGCAAGTCGCAACAACCTTGGAGTTGCTTCCAACCGCCGCACCACTAAGTTTCGTCAGCGGTGCTTCAATCACTGCGCCCGGTTTTACTACCCCCTCTGTCACCTATTGGCACAGAGCTTCGGTGAACTTAAGCGCTTATGCTTCAGGTACAACATTGTTCTTGCGCACAACCTTCGATGACGGCGCGCAGCCTGAGCCAACACAATTACCCAACACGGGAAGCAATGCTGTAATTACCGCACTCTTTACTTTGCAAATCTTATGATCAGCATGGGTTATCAACGTTTTACGCTGCTATTTTTGGTTTTCGCCCTAACGGGCGGATGCAAAAAGGAAGCACCCATTGAGCGTGTTCCTTCCTTAGATTTCGTTTCCATTTCTGAATCGGAAGTGGTGCAGTTCACCAATGCCGTTGAGGTCGTGATCAAGTTTAAAGATGGGGATGGAGATTTGGGATCGCCAAATCCAGACGTGAACACCCTGCGCGTGAAAGACAGTCGCCTGCTCAATTACGACTGGTATCATGTTCCTCCAATGACACCCGACTTAGAAGAACTTCAAATTGAAGGCAGTTACACTGTTACGCTGAACCCGCTATTCATTCTTGGCAATGGAAGCTCAGAAGAAGCAACCTTTACGCTTCAAATCAAAGATCGCGCTGGCAATTGGAGCAACGCAATCGTTACGCCACCGGTTCTAATCGTCGAGAGTGAATGAGACTGTTTTGTGATAAAAACTGGTTGCTCGTTTTAGCTAGCCTTTTAGCAATTCATATCAATGGATTCACGCAAGAAGCGCCAGAGTATCTCATGGCTGATACCTTGGTTACTGATTGTGATGGCTTCCTTTTTGACTCCGGCGGTGACGGCGAAGAATACGGCAACAATGAGAATTTAGTTTTTACAGTTGAAACCGGCGGTGTAAGCATTGAAGTCTCCTTTCTTTCAGAAGTATGCATCGAAAATGGATTCGACTTCCTCTACATTTATGACGGAACTTCGACAGGCGCTCCCCTGCTTGCGACGATCAATGGAACTGGATTCATTCCACCTGGGGTGGTTGCAACAAGCGGTGCGGTTACCTTCCAATTTACATCTGATCAAAGTGCCGCTTATTGCGGATTTCACATTTTCTGGAATACCATTGTAGGACCACCTGATCCACCGCTCATCACGGTGCCAGCTGAACCCTTATGCAACAGCAACAGCTTCACAGTCAACTTTAGCTACCCCATTGGATGTGACTGGTTATCAGCTGATAGTGTAACAGTTCTCGGAAGCAGCGAAATAGAGGTCATTGCGGCTTCTGTGCTTTGCACCAACGGCGAAGGCAGCACGGCCCAGATTACCTTGAACGAACCTTTCGCGTACAATTGCGCTTACAGCGTGGGTATACGCATGGGCATCCCTGATGTGTGCGATAGCATCTGGATTTACCAACTCGCAACAACCTTTGATGTAACCAATTGTGGTGTGCTCGGCAGCATTGAAGCCACTCAAGATATCATTTGCGCGAACCAATGCGTCGAGCTTACGGCGGTCGTCGAAGGATGCAATGATCATAGCTTTCTTTGGGACCAAGCACTCCCTCCTACTGCGGGTCCGCACCAAGTCTGCATTGAAGAAAGTACCACTTACACGGTGGTGATTACCGAAATTGCCACCGGACAGTCGACAACTGAAAGCTTCACGCTTGAAGTATTGAATCCGACGATCCTCCTCAATGATACTTTGCTTTGTCAAACAGCTACACCGTTCACCCTCACCGCATCAACACCCGGTGGGACATGGCTCGGAGACGGTGTTGATGAGCTGTCTGGTTTTTTTGATCCTGAACTTGCAAACGTCGGAATCAATACCATTTACTATGGGTTCAGCGAGTTCTGTTATGATAGCTTATTCATCGAAATTGCTCCCATCGATGCCGGTGGCGTTTTAGCTGCATGCCCTGGCGCCCCGGAATTTCTTCTCGAACCCAATCCACCAAGTGGTTTGTGGACTGGCGACTTCGTTACCCCGGAAGGCCTTTTCAACCCCTCTACAGAAGGGAGTTATGAACTCATTTATACCCTTGCCGGCTGCTCTGATACACTCTTAATGAATGTGGCCAACATCACGGGGGTTTTTGAATTAGATACCCTCTGCCAATCTAACTTCCCTGATACCTTGGAGTTTTCTCCGTTGGGAGGATTGTGGACCGGCCCCGGGATCATCGACTCGCTTTTGGGTGTATTTGCACCTGAGGAGGTTCCAGGAGGAACGTACAACCTCTTGTATACCGTTCAAGGTTGTGATCAATTGTTTACGGTCACTGTGAAAGAAATTTTCACCGGTTCACGGGTGCGCAGCAGCTGTCCTGAGCAAGCACCCTTTGTGCCTACGCCTGATTTTTCGCCTACCGGCGGATATTGGGAAGGCGATGGCATCCAAAATAGTGAAACTGGACTTTATGCCCCAGGCAGTTTACCCGATGATTATTGGACCGCGCTGATTTACTACGCCCCCAACGGGTGCAGTGACACCATTTATTATTACAACCGACAAACAACCATCCCCATCGATACCCTTTGGTGGTGTGCTGATGATGAAGGCTTGCTCTTGGATGAAGAGAATACCCAACGCACTCCTTTTGGAGGCGGATGGACGGGCGCTGGGGTGGTTCAGGAAGATGATCTATTCGGCTTCATCCCGGCGTTAGCCGGAAACGGAGAACATTGGATTACATACACGGCGAACGGTTGCGCCGACAGTTTACTCATGATTGTACACCCCACAACGTTCGAAGTTGGGCCCTTTGGGTTTTGCTCAACTGAAGATGCCGTGCTTTTAAATTCGGCCGTGAATTCAGGAGGCTCTTGGCTTGGATCGGGTGTGGTTGATTCAGCTACCGGTTTGTTTGATCCTGGGACTGCAAATCCGGGCGAAAACGAAGTGATTTGGAGTACCCCAGCGGGCTGTACCGCCAGCGTCTTCGTCACGGTTGAGGCCTTTCAACAAGCAACCATTTCAGGGCTCGAGGCTGCTTATTGTTTTGAAAACAGTGACTTTCCAGTCACTTATTTTCCTGAAGGAGGCAGTGCGGGTGGAGTTGCTACCGATGGCGCATTCAACCCCGCACTCGCTGGTGAAGGCGAACACATCTTGAGTTATAGCTACACAGGTGCCTTCTGTTCGAGTGATACAACGATTTCGGTTTTTGTTTATCCATCGCTTGAAGTGGCACTCACTGCAGTTGATGAAACCTTATGTCCGGGCTCTGGAACACAGGTCTCGGGCAGCGCAGCTGGCGGTGGTGAAGCAACATTCTACACCTACACATGGAGTGATGATTTGTTTGGAGTCTCTACGAATAGTGTAAGTCCTGCGCAAAGCCAGTACTACTACCTCACCCTCGACGACGGGTGTTCAGACCCCGTGACCGACTCCATTTGGATTGCTGTATTGCCTCCAATTGAACCGCTTGTTACCACCAGCGACTTGCTTTGTTTTGGAGAGGAAGGTGCATTCGCAAGTGCTGAATTGACCCAAGACGGAACCTTTGAAATCACGTGGAGTGGCCCCGGCGAAACCGATGCAAATAGCTTCAACACTAGCGCAGGAAGCATCGTAGAGCTGGCTATTGTTGATGTCGTCGAAGGCTGCAGCTTCGACTCCCTGATCTTGGTACCAAGCTATTCGCCTGTGAGTGCGTTGTTCAGTACGAATCCAAATGCCAGCTGCATACCATGGGATTCGCAACCGATCGAAATCATTGACTTCAGTCAAAACGGCATTACTGGCCTTTGGGATTTGGGTAACGGTGATGTGAATTCGTACAGTGCGGGCGAGGTTTTAACCGTATCCTACCCAGAGCCCGGAAATTATACGGCGACCCTTCTGCTCTACAATGAAGGTGATTGCTTATCGACTTATACGACCGACATCTGCATTTTGCCACCCACTCCGATTTTCATTCCTGATATTTTCTCGCCCAACGGAGATGGTTTGAACGACATTTTATTTGTGCGCGGACAAGGCTTTTTGGAGCTCTCGTTCACAGTATATGACCGGTGGGGTGAGCTCGTATTTGAAACGACAGACGTCGCCCGCGGTTGGGACGGCCAGTTCAGGGGTGAAACCATGCCATCGGGAAGTTACATTTGGCTCCTTCGTGCGCGGTTGAACGACGGTTTGACACTTGAGGAACGCGGTAATATCGTATTGATTCGATGAGGCAACTGCGACATATCGTGCTAGCCCTAGCCCTGTTAGCAAGTGCGCATACCATCGCGCAAGATGCCATCGTGAGCCAATTTTGGACCTTGTCCAGTCTTATCAATCCTGCTGCTACTGGCGACATCGAAGGAGATTACCGAGCTGCGACGAACTACCGCAACCAGTGGGGCAGCGTTACGCAACCCTATGTAACCACAACCGCGGCAATGGAGCTGGCCGCATTCAAACGAAAGGGTGGTTCAAACGGATTCGGTTTGTTCGTCCGCAATGACCGAGCTGCAGGCTCTGAAATGCGAAACTTTGAAGTGGCTGGCCAAGCTGCTTTTCACTTGGTGCTGAATTCTGAAGATTTTTTAGGTTTCGGCCTAACGGCCGGATACAGACAGCGCACCATAGACTTTGATGGGCTTGCCTGGGATTCGCAGTTCAATGGCATTGCGCATGACCCCTCGTTACCCAGCGGTGAGCTTTTTGGAAAAGATCGTGCCACCTCGATGGATGCAGCATTTGGCATGCAATACCGACGAAGAGGAAACAAGCACTTCAACGCAGGCTATGCAGCATGGCACTACTTCCAGCCGAACGGCTTTTTAGCCAATACGCTAGATCGTGTTTTAATCCGTCACCAAATTGATTTTACGTGGCGCGAAATCTACGGGCCTGTACTGGTCGATTATGACTTCATTGCTGCAAAACAAGGAGGTGCAATTACCGCTGTAGCTGGAGCACGCGCGGTTTACCGTTTGGGCAGTGATTCAAAGTATACCAATGCCCTTGCCAGCAACGCTGTTTTCGGAGGTCTTCATTATCGGTGGGACGATGCGGTGCTTGTGTCAGCCGGATTCGAGTACCAACGCGCGCTGCGTATAGGTTTGTCATATGACATCACCGCGAGCCGGTTGCAGCAAATTCAACGGCTACAGAGCGCTTGGGAAATCAGCTTGATTTGGACCGGGTGGTTCCCCGGAAATCGCATCCGCTTGCGTTAACCGCGCATCGCCCAGCGAACAACCATATAAATTAAGCATACTAGGAACATCACAAACGAAATCTTATTGATTCCGTGCATAACGCGCAGGTTCACGTTGGCCTCTTTTTCCTTTTTGAATAGGTTCAAGGGATTGAGGTAGTACAGTATCTTTTTGAAAAGCACAGCGATCGTTTTTAGTAAAACCCCGAGAGGTAAGCGTTTGTTCGATTAAGTGCGCACAGCAATTACAGAAATTTCTACATCAACGCCCAAGGGCAAACCGGCTACAGCCACCGTTTCACGTGCTGGGTAATTGGCAACGAAATGTTTGCCATAGACTTGATTTACGGCTGCAAAAAGAGACATGTCACTCAAGAAAATAGTCGTCTTGGCCACATCTGCAAAGGTGAAACCTGCCGCCACGAGCACGGCTTCCAAATTCTTCATGACTTGTTCAGCCTGCTCGGCAGCATTGCCACGATTGACCTCGCCAGAGGCAGGATCAATGGCAACTTGGCCGCTTACAAACAGCATGTTTCCAACGCGAACTGCTTGGCTGTATGGGCCAATAGGCTGAGGTGCATTGGCAGTAGTCACAATCTCTTTCATTCCTGTACTTTTGCACCAAAGCTAAGGAATTGAAGCTTCTACTTCTCGATAATTACGACTCATTCACTTACAACCTCTTCGATTATTTCGCGAGACTGGGTGTGATTGCTACGGTGCGCCGCAACGACGATATTTCGCTCGCTGAGGTGGGTCATTTTGATCGCATCGTTTTGAGTCCAGGACCGGGCTTACCCCACGAGGCGGGGATTCTCATGGATGTCATTCACCAGTTTCATCGCACCAAACCCATCTTGGGCGTTTGTTTGGGGCATCAAGCCATGAGCACATACTTCGGTGGGAAGTTGCACAACCTTGATCAGGTATGGCATGGACGACAAAGCATCACACGCACGGTTGGTGAAGACAACTTATTTCAGGGTATGGGCGAAGAATTCGTAACAGGCCACTACCATTCTTGGGTTGTCGATGAAGCACATTTGGGAGAAGGCATAGAGGTGATTGCACGCAATGAATTCGGTTGGGTAATGGCAACCCGTCACCAGCATTTCCCGTTGCGCGGCGTACAGTTTCACCCTGAATCGATTATGACCCCGAAAGGCCTGCAAATTTTGGAGAATTGGCTTGCAATAGACTTTAAGTAACTACCACAAGAGGTTGTTGTTTCCACCGCCTCGCGCTTGAAGCTTAAGGTCTTTAAGCAGAGACGACTTCACATTCAATTGAACGCTAAAGCTCGTTCGCAGTCCGAACGGAATCCAATTGAATGTCAGTTCCCAACAATGCAGATCCCAATAGACGTTGATTGAGGTTGGTGTTAATTCGCGTTCGACGAGGTCGTACCCGCTGTCAAATCCGATCTTCCAGCGTTCAAACACCGTGAAATCACCGCTGAATAAGATGCTTTGGGTAAGGTCATTCTCATCTTGACCAAGAACCGAGTTCCATCGTTTATTAACACCCATGGCATAATCTAAACTGAGTGTCCAGGGCACATTGAAGTCGACAAATTGATTTCGATTTTGCTCAATCAATTCGAGTTGTTCCTCGGGGATCTCGGCTTGCTCGGTTTTCGGACCGCGTTCTGAATTCGATCGGTTTTTACTCCTGAAGTTCAAACTCAATGCCGCTGAAGCGCGCGTGAGTCGAAGTAAGCGCCCCTGCGATTCGGCCAAAAAGGTATTGATACGATTGCCATTGGCATCGCGATCGTAGGCTGAATGGGTGCTATTCACGTTGAGCGTGACATTGTTGAACAGCGTAGTGAAACCACCCATTGAGATGTCGCTTAAATTGAGGGAGTCAGCAATCATGTTGTAACTGCCCTTGATCGCGTAATTCTCAATGAGCTTGACCTTTTTTGTTGCTTTGCCTCCCGCCTTCTTATCGCGAATCTTGGCTTCTAAGTTGTTGGCCAAAGAGAAATTGATGTTGAACTGCTCGTTCGAATTCGTCGGACGAAACCGCGCGATTTGAAAGGTGTCATAATCGGTTAGCGTACCCTCGTCGCCTGCATAAAACGCACTAGACCTCGAAAATGCTGGCACATACGATAAACCCGCTTGTGGGGTAATTACATGTCGAATGGCCTTCAAATTCTTGCCGTTTTTCACATTGAATGTTCCATAAAAGCGGGTATTTAAACTCCCACTTAAACGCCAATCACGCGCTGAGCGAAATCCATTTAAGGTATCCAAGGCAAAAGTTCCATCTTCGGGGTCAGCTTGTGGCGTAACGTATTTGAACGCCCAGTACTCATTGTAATTGAACTGGGGTGTAAATGTCACAAAACCAATTTTGGCTTGACTAGACAGTGTTGCACTCTGCCGAATTCCGTCACGTCCGCTGCGCGCCAATTGGCCCATGCGGTCAAGTCTGAAATCGCTCGCCTGCTCAGTGATTAGATTTTCATAGTTGGCGGCGTAGGTGAATCCGATCTGATCGTACCATTTGCGCGAAGTGACCTTCTTACCTAACCATTTCGAAATGGGGAGGTTTGTACGGTTTCTGTTGAGCGTAACACCAGGTAGCAGCAATTCAACGTTACCAGTGAGCGAGTTTTGCGAATGCCGTGCATTCACCGCTAAGCTGAGCGGAGAACCACTGAACGACTTATTCCACTGCGCACTCGAGGTAAAGGTATTCGAGAGGAAGTCGTTTTGGGTGCTGTTGAGGTTGTTTCTAAAGTTATTCGCTGTACCGAAGTTTACGTTGGTCGAGAAATTCGAACCTGGGCGAGCTTTCGGGTCTTGGGTGTGGTTCCATCGCACAAAGAATTCTGTTGCCTTACTAAAATCTGGCAATTCAGGAATGCTACGTCGAACAACCGTGCGCGAAACATTGAATGACCCGTTATATCGGTACCGTTTTCGGTAGTTGGTCACATTGCGCACGCTCCAGCTCCCGCGCGAATAAATATCACCCAGAATACGTGTGTCAGCGAATCGGCCAATGGGTATGTAGTATCCGCCATCTTTCAAAAAAAAGCCGAGATCATTGGCGTTGCCATAGGCTGGGAAAACTACACCGTGCGTCGATTCATTTTTGTTTGGAAACCATGCAAAGGGAAGCGCAAGTGGCAGCGGAATCTTTCGAACCTTTAGGTAAAGGGGGCCGCTTACAATTTTTTTATCGGGGACAATGATTGCTTTAGTCAGGTGAAAATGGAAGTGCGGATTTTCGGCATCGCAAGTTGTAAACTTGCCATTCTTGATGTGAATCCACGCGTTGGTATGCCGCTTCGATTGGCCTGCGTGGAAAACTGCATCTCCTTCTTGCGTTACTGACTTTAAACTATAGCCCTTCTTAGTTTTGAAGTTGTAACACAGTGATTCTTGGGTAAACGATTGACCGTTATCATCAAACACAGGTTTTCCTTGAAGCACGCCTAATGAGTCAGGCATCCCTGTTGCACAAGCTTCATTGTTATTAAAGTTATACTGAATATATGCAGCCGTTAAGGTCATTCCTTCATACTTGACAATGGCCTCCCCATACAAGAAAACACTGTTGGTGAGTGCATCGAGTATGATTGTGTCACGTGCATCATAGAAGATCGACGCATCGAGCAGGTCGCTGTCTGACGTACGATTCGTGTCTAAGGTATCGTTAATAACAAGCGTGGAGTCGCTGTTAACTGCGCGCAACGAGTCAAGTGGCACTTGCGGCACGATCGTTGTATCAGTTAACAACACAGGTGCAGGTACCCTATTTCCCTCCTGCTGGGCTGAAACGGTCAAGGCTTGTATTATCAACAGCAGCAGGGGGAAAATTCGACCCAGCACCGTTGTCAAGCCTCCCGTTTGGGAATTACTTTTGAACATTGGGGCATAACGCGGTGCCAAAGCTACTGAAAAGTCCCTACATGCTGGAGAAGTCATCTATGCGATCACAATGGAATGAAACGTTAAAGAAACGAGTAACATTGCTCTTTCTTGTGAGTATGCTCGGTATTTTTGTTGGGTTTACCCCGCATGCGCCAAAAGGCGTGTTACGCAAGGTGGTACTTGACGCCGGACACGGGGGGTCTGACCCTGGAAATTTGGGCACCGGTCGCTACAAAAAAACCGAAAAAGACATCACACTTGAGGTGATTTTGCAATTGGGGAAGTTGATCAAAGAACAATTCCCCGATGTTGAGATCGTTTATACCCGAAAAGACGACACATTCATCGAACTCAATCGACGCGTCAAAATCGCCAATACAGCCGACGCCGACTTGTTCATTTCGGTGCATTGTGATGCATTCACCAAACCCACAGCAAAAGGGTCGAGCACTTTTGTTATGGGCATGCACAAAACTGAAGAATCGCTGCGTGTCGCGATGAAAGAAAACGCAGCCATTTACCGGGAAGCAAACTACGAAGAGAATTACAGCTTTGACCCCAATGACCCTGACACTTACATTGCACTCACGTTGCGCCAAAACGCTTACCTCGATCAGAGTCTGCAACTCTCCTCGTATGTACAAGAACAGTTTCGCGATCGCGTTGGGCGCGTTGACCGCGGTGTGAAACAAGCCGGCTTTTACGTGATCAGCTTCACCACCATGCCGAGCATTTTGATCGAAATGGGCTTTCTTACTAATCCTGATGAAGAAGATTTCTTGAACAGTGAACAAGGAAAAACCTACATGTCATCGGCAATCTTCCGTGCTTTCAAGCAGTACAAACTTGAAATCGACGGATTGGCTCCTGCGGCAGAAACCGCACCTAACCGATCGACCCTCACATCCGCCGAAGGCGAAAAGCCTAAAAATGAGTCAGATAACGCATGGCTCGCTGAAATAAAGCGCAATGCGGAAAAAAATAAAATCACATTCCAAATCCAAATTGCGACTTCGTCGGAAAGAATTGGATTAAAACCTGAAAATTTCCGCGGTCTATCGCAGGTAGATGAGTATTTTAGCGACGGACTTTACAAGTATGCAGTTGGCCTCACTTCAAACTACACTGAAGCGAAACACATGCAGGAAGTATTGCGAAAACATGGCTTTGCGGGAGCCTTCGTGATTGCTTTTCGAAACACGGAACGCATCTCACTTGCTGAAGCGCTTGAAGCAAAACCTTAAGATTAGAACATTTGAAAGGCGTCTCGAAAGAATTTAAAATCGGAACCATTGTATTGATCAGTTTGGTTCTGCTCGTTGTCGGAGTGAATTACCTGAAAGGGATTAGCTTGTTTATCAATCAGCGCACCTTTTACGCGGTATACGACAATGTAGATGGGCTCGGGCCTGCGAATCCGGTTATTTTGAACGGATTCAAAGTAGGGCAAGTGAAAAATGTAGGTTTTCACCCGAAAGGTGATGGCAGCTTGTTGGTTTCATTTATGATCGACAAAGACGAACTCAATGTGCCGATCAACACCACGGCTCGCATCATAAGCTCTGATTTCTTTGGCTCGAAAGCGATCGAATTGCTCCTTGGAGACTCGTCGGTTATAGCCATGAAAAACGACACCCTGCCCTCTGAAATTGAAATGAGCATTGCCGAGGCAGTGCGCATTGAACTGGTGCCGCTGAAGAAAAAAACCGACCAACTTATTCAAGGTGTGGATGACATTCTCCTCAACTTGCAAGCCTTTTTTGAAGATGACGCAACACAAGGCCTTCCGAAGGTATTCGAGAGTTTGCAACGCACCATGGAAAATCTCGAGAAAACATCTTATCGGCTTGATAATACCATTGCGGCGAATAGTTCGACCCTCACCTCGATATTCAATAATGTTGACTCCATCACGTACAATTTACGGGCAAACAATGCACGTATATCGAACATTGTAAGCAATCTTGATGCGGTTACCGACTCTCTTGCGCGTGTTGACTTGGCGGCTACGCTGAATAAGGCCGATCGCGCACTTGGTGATTTTGCTGAAGTGATGGACAAAGTGAACAACGGCGAAGGAAGTATTGCCATGCTGCTCAACACCGATTCGTTGCATCAATCACTCATACAGACCAATTTAGAGGTTCAATACCTCATAAATGACCTCTACATGAACCCTTGGCGGTATGTGAGTGTTTCGGTTTTTGGTAAGAAGCCCAAAGACCAACTCTCGAAAAAAGAATTGAAGCAAATCCAGGAAATCGTTGATGCCGAACTCAAGGCGCGCGAAGCTTCTGAACAGTAACAGTTAGCCGCTATGATCGCACAAATCCTTTTTCTACTCGTTTTCGCAACCGGCGTGTACTTCTTCGCTCGGCGTATTCGTGAAGTGCGAAGAAACATTCTGCTCGGACGCGATGAAGCGCGTAATGACCGCAAGAGCGATCGTTGGAAAGTGATGGCTTGGGTTGCCCTCGGGCAATCAAAAATGGTCAAGCGACCGGTGGCAGGCTTTTTGCACTTTTTGATCTATTTAGGCTTTGTGATCATCAATATCGAGGTGCTCGAAATTGTAATTGACGGCTTAACCGGGCAACATCGAATCTTCGCACAACTCGGACTCGGCCCAGTATACGATGTGCTGATTGGTTCATTTGAGATTCTAGCTGCAGGTGTTCTTCTGGCTTGCGTCGTGTTTTTGATTCGCCGCAACGTGATTTACATCAAACGTTTCCGTAGTAAAGAGCTCGCCGGTTGGCCAAAATCCGATGCGAACATCATTTTGGTCGTGGAAGTGTTGCTCATGTTTGCCTTCTTAAGCATGAATGCTGCCGATCATTTGCTACAACAGCATGTTGCCATGCTGGCGGCATCTGGTGCTGAAATCAGTGAACAACTCAGTCATTACGCCCTACAAGCAGGGGCATTTCCTGTGAGTCAATTTTTATCTCCGCTTTACAGCGGGATGGGAGCCGATTCACTCGTCGTGCTCGAACGCTTTATGTGGTGGTTTCATATCATAGGGATTTTAGGATTCTTGGTGTATGTGCCATATTCAAAGCACTTCCACATCATGATGGCTTTCCCCAATACGTGGTATAGCAAACTCGAACCGAAAGGTCAACTCACCAACTTGGATGCAGTGACCCGTGAAGTCAAATTGATGCTTGATCCGTCTGCCGATCCTTATGCAGCAGCACCGGCCGATGCCGCACCCGTCAAATTCGGCGCCAAAGATGTAACAGACTTAACGTGGAAGCAGTTGTTTGATGCCTACACTTGCACCGAATGCGGACGTTGTTCTTCGGTTTGCCCGGCAAATCAAACGGGTAAGCTGCTATCGCCCCGTAAAATCATGATGGATACCCGCGATCGCTTAGAAGAAGTCGGAAAAACCTGCGATGCAAGCGGCCAACCGGTAGAAGATGGCAAGTCGTTGCTCCGTGATTACATCAGTGAAGAAGAACTGTGGGCCTGCACAACCTGCAATGCTTGTGTTGAAGCTTGTCCGGTTAACATTGATCCCGTGAGCATCATTATCGATTTGCGCAGGCATTTGATCATGGAAGAAAGTAAGTCACCCGAATCAATCACTGCGATGTTCAACAATGTTGAAAACAACGGTGCGCCTTGGGCGTTTCCTGCAGTCGATCGCGGCAAATGGGTTGATGAATTAAAAAGCTAATTACCAATGGCACAAGCGCTACATATACCAACCATGGCCGAAATGGCCGCACAAGGCGAAGCACCTGAAGTCTTATTCTGGGTCGGCTGCTCAGGCAGTTTCGATGATCGCGCCAAACGCATCACGAAAGCTATTGCACGTGTACTGAACCACAGCGGTGTGAAATTTGCAGTGCTCGGTGCAGAAGAGAGCTGTACTGGTGATCCTGCAAAACGCGCAGGCAATGAATTCTTATACCAAATGCAAGCCATGCAAAACATCGAAGTTTTGAATGGCTACGGCATACGAAAGATTGTCACTGGTTGTCCGCATTGCTTCAATATCCTTAAAAATGAATACCCCGAATTGGGCGGGAATTACGAAGTGATTCACCATACCCAAATGATCAACGCGTTGATGAAAGAGGGTAAGCTGCAACTGAGTGGCGGCGGCGATTTCAAAGGGAAGCGAATAACTTTTCACGATCCGTGTTACCTCGGAAGGGCGAACGATGTGTATGAAGCGCCCCGTGAAGCCTTGATGAAGCTTGACAGCGAGTTAGTAGAAATGCGTCGTTGCAAATCAAATGGATTATGCTGCGGTGCCGGTGGTGCGCAAATGTTTAAAGAGGCTGAAAAGGGTGATAAAGAGGTGAACATTGAACGCACAGAAGATGCACTCGAGGTGAAACCGAACATCATTGCTACAGGTTGTCCTTTTTGCAATACCATGATGACAGATGGCGTTAAAAACTTCAACCAGGAAGACAACATCGTCGTGAAAGATGTCGCTGAACTCATTGCTGAGGCAGCAGATTTGTTGTGACATCTTCACCCATCCTGCCGATAGGCAGCAAATAGAATTGCCTATCTTTGGCCCACTTCTAAATCCAAACGCATGAAACTTCTCCAAGGCAAAGTGGCCATAGTGACTGGCGCCACACGCGGAATCGGTAAAGGTATAGCTGAGGCTTTTGCGGCTCAAGGTGCTACCGTTGCATTTACGTATGTATCTTCTGATGAAAAAGCACGCGCGCTCGAGGCCGAACTGGAGGCGCTAGGCGGAAAGGCTAAAGGATTTAAATCAGATGCGGCTGACTTCACAGCGGCTCAAAAACTGGCAGACGATGTAGTAGCTGCTTTTGGCACCATCGACGTTTTGGTCAACAACGCAGGCATTACACGTGACACCTTGTTGTTGCGCATGACCGAAGATCAGTGGGATGAAGTGATGTCGGTTAACTTGAAATCTGCATTCAACCTCACCAAAGCGGTGTTGAAACCTATGCTCAAGGCGCGCAGTGGCTCCATCATTAACATGAGCTCCGTAGTGGGTGTCAAAGGAAATGCAGGCCAAGCCAATTACGCAGCTTCGAAGGCGGGCATTCTCGGATTTACAAAATCGGTTGCTGCGGAACTTGGTTCCCGTAACATTCGTTGCAATGCCATTGCTCCCGGGTTCATCGAAACTGAAATGACAGGCGCACTTGACGAAAAAGTGGTGCAAGAATGGCGTGAAGCCATCCCTTTGAAGCGCGGAGGAACGCCCGAAGATGTGGCGAATCTCACACTCTTTTTAGCCTCAGGCATGAGCACATACATTACAGGACAAGTCATCCATGTCGATGGCGGCATGTTGATGTAATTCAACACGCCCGTGAAAATACTTTTCGAATACCCCTCTTGGCTCCTTCTCATCTGCATCATTTCTGCAGCGGGGATTGCTTTTGTTTTCTACCGGCGTGATCGACAGAATCAACACCTGTCACCGCTCTTACGCACACTTTTAGGGGTATTTCGATTTGTTACGTTGTCCATTCTCGCAATACTTCTTGTACGTCCGCTCATTAAAACCATTGAACGTGACATCGAGCCGCCCATCATCTTGATTGCACAAGATAACAGCGAGTCGATTGCGCAAACTGCCGATAGTGCTTTTTACACCAGCACTTGGAAACAAAACCTCGAGCAATTTGCTGCAAAACTTGAGTCACAATATCAAGTGGTTCGCTACACATTTGGGGATGCCTTGAATGGCGAAACACGCTTCGATAGCCTTGATTACAGCGCTAAAGTGACCGACTTTTCGAAGTTGCTAGACGGCTTATACAACCGCCATAGCAACCGAAACATAGGCGCCGTAATTATTGCCAGTGACGGAATATACAATGCGGGAGCCGATCCGGTTTATGCAGGAAAAAAACTCAATGCACCGGTTTACACTGTGGCTCTGGGCGACACCACCCCTAAACGCGATTTGCGCATTGTTGAAGCCAACACCAATCGATTGGCCTACCTAGGAAACCGTTTCCCCATTCAGATCGTGAGTGAGGCGCACAAAGCTGCAGGCATGCTCACGCGCATCTCAATTGAACACAATGGTCAAACGGTTTATTCAGAAAGCCTTACCATCGGTAACGATTATCTGCTTGATACACGCACAGCCATACTTGAAGCACGCGGCAGCGGTTTGCAACGGTACACCATCCGCATCGAGGGCGTAAAAAATGAAGTTACTCTGGTGAACAACCGCCGCGATGTGTACATCGATGTCCTTGAAAACCGGCAGAAAGTTCTCATCCTTGCAGCTGCACCCCACCCCGATATTGCTGCCTTGCGAAAATCAATCGAGAGCAATGAAAACTATCAAGTAACAGTTGCCACAGCCCAAGAATTCACTGGAAAAATAACTGATTACAGCTTGGTTGTTTTTCATCAAATTCCATCGAAATCAGGCTTCGGTAATGCCTTTCTGGCAGAGCGTTTGGTCGCATCGCAACCGTTTTTAGTGGTCGTTGGTGCTGAAACCAATTTGCAAGGATTTAATTCGATGAAATTGGGGTACTCGTTTGTTGGTGCGCGCGGAAACGCAACAACCGATGTGCAAGCGGTTGCCTCAAAAGGGTTCTCTCTTTTCACACTCGATGATGAGGCCAATCAAATGATCAAAGATTTCCCCCCATTGGCGGTGCCTTTTGGTGATTTGGAGTCGGCCCCTGGTTCAGTTCCTTTCTTGTTACGCCGCATTGGACCGATCGAAACCGAAACCACGCTTGTTGGTTTTAATCAAGTCAATGGCGTAAAATTTGGATTGATTGCTGGCGAAGGAATTTGGCGTTGGCGACTGGTCCAATTCTTAAAAAATGGCAACCATACACGCTTCGACAAATTGATGTCGAGCATCGTACAGTATTTAGCCAGTCGTGATGATCGCCGCCAATTTCGTGTAACGGCTCCCCGCGACGTGCGTGAGAATGAGCGGATAATTTTTATGGCAGAGGTATACAATGCCGCTTATGAAGTAATCACCGACCCTGAGGTTCAACTTGAGATCCGCAATGCTAATGACGAGGTATATACCTTTGGTTTCGGACGATCTGGAAACGGCTACCGCGCAGATTTGGGTACGCTTCCGGCTGGTGATTATACGTGGTTAGCAAAGACGAGTGTAGGCGGTAAAATCATCGAAGAACGCGGTGAGTTGACTCTCACTGCACTGCAACTTGAATCAGCACGCATGGAGGCCGATCACGGCTTGCTGAATCGCTTAGCTCAAGAAAATGGAGGTTCGTTGTACACACCTGACCAACTCGATGCCTTGGCGCAAGCCATTTTGAGTTCTGAAGACTTGGTTACCGTTTCGTACGAACGTACCAAACTGTCTGATGCCATTCACCTTTGGGTAATCCTGGTCATTTTATTAGCCCTGCTCAGCCTCGAGTGGCTCCTCCGTAAATGGAGTGGAACGTATTAACGACACCCAACTACCGCTGTACATGAAAATAAATCGTCGCCGAAAAATTGCAATTACGGCCGGTGTGCTCGTTGTTATGATTGGTGCTGCGTTCATCTTTAGAACAGCAATTCTACAGGCGTTGGGCTCGCACTTAACCGTTGAAACGAGTACCGCCCCTACCCCATTTCTTGTTATTCTTGGTGGCAATAGTTTTGAGCGTGGCTCGGCTGCTTTACCATGGATTGAAGACGGCCGTGCAACACACATTGTATGCACGGGTGGTAATGTTCCTTCTTCGCTGCTCGCGCTCGACACTTTACTCACAGAAGCCCAGCTAACAAAGCGATTCTTGGTTGCACGGGGCGTACCTTTCGACCGCATAACTCTGCTTGAGAATAACACCAGCACCTTCGAAGAAGCAGCTACGCTCAAAGTATGGTGTGCAGCCAATGGCGTGGAACAGCTTACCATACTCAGCTCGCTGTTTCATTTGCGGCGTGTGCGCAACGTGTTCATGCAGGTATTCGAAGGTACGAACGTGAAACTTGCTTTTGCTGCCGCAACGCCGTTAAACTACAATCCCGAGCTATGGTGGCAAAGCGAAGAAGGGCTAATCATGGTAAATAATGAGTATCTCAAACACTTGTATTATTGGTGGAAGTACTGAGCATAGGGCACAAAAAAAGCGCTCCATGTGAAGCGCTTTTCTATATTCAGGGGTGACTCCCGTATAAGCTTACTTGATAATCATGCCGTTTCCACGAGCACGACGCACAGCCTCGTCAATACCGATTTTGTTCACGGTACGAAGTGCTGATGTAGATATTTTGAGTGAAATCCACTTGTCTTCTGAAGCAAGGTAGAAATTCTTCGTAACCAAATTGGGCAGGAAACGACGCTTTGTTTTACGGTTAGAGTGAGAAACATTGTTTCCGACCATCATTCGTTTTCCTGTGAGTTCACAAACCCGTGCCATGACTGTATCTTTTTTATAGGTTCCTGTAAAAGGAGTGCAAAGAAACGAAATTCTCTACGAAACGGCAAGTTCTATTTCTAAAATTTCATTTTTAAGCAAAGTTAATGCTGCTTGGGTCGCTCGAACGATGTTTCTTTCGCGATCACTGTTGAAGTTTTGCACCCATGCTACCGTGCGTTTCGGTCCTGCAACAGCCATCCAAACTAAACCGACGGGCTTCTGTTCAGAGCCGCCATCGGGCCCCGCTACGCCGCTTGTAGCTACAACAAAATCAACCCCCAAGGCCTTTCTTCCGCCCTCTGCCATTGCGCGAATTGTCGCCTCACTTACGGCACCGTGCGCGGCAAGCGTGACGGCATCAACCTCCAAAAGCGCTTCTTTGACACGGTTGTCATACGCCACAATTCCACCCAAGAAAAACGCTGAACTCCCTGGGTGCTTTGCCAAAGCAGCAGCAATACGACCTCCCGTGCAGCTTTCAGCACAACCCACAGTAAGCCCGCGTTCTTTTAAAAGCCGCCCCACGGCAACCTCCAACGGCTCGTCGTTGTATCCGAAAATATAGCTACCGGCAAGTGCCTCAAATTCTTCAGCTTTTTTTCGCACTGCCGTGCGGATGGCCTCTGCATCAGGTCCGATCGCTGTAAGGCGAACTTTTACAATGCCTGGTGAGGGCAAGTAAGCAATATGGATGCCTTCTGCCTCCAAACTCTCTTCCCAATCGGCAACCATATTCGCAAGTAAGCTCTCGCCAATGCCCGAGGTCATGATCGTGTAGTGCTCGATGTGCGGACGTTCAAAACGCGCTTTAATTTTATCGAGCAAATGCAGCTCAACAATACCTTGCATCTCATAAGGTACCCCGGGCATGGCAACGTACACCACCCCATCGCGCTCAAACCACATCCCTTGTGCGGTGCCACGCAAATTCTCTACGATCTCACAAGCTGCAGGCAACTCAGCCTGTTTGCGATTTACTTCCAAAATAGGCACACCGCGTCGCTCAAACCATGCCTCTATCCGCTCGCGCACGGCATCATTCATAACCAAGTGCGTTTCGAAATATTCACACAAGGTTGATTTGGTGATGTCGTCTCGTGTGGGGCCTAAACCACCTGTAATCAATACCAATTGTGCCCGCTCCCCGACCTCAGCCAAGGTTGTAAGAATGGCTTCACGCTCGTCAGCGATGCTTGTGATCCGATGAATTGAAACACCTATTTCATTCAACATTTTGGCCATCCAAGCTGAATTGGTATCAACCGTTTGACCAATTAAAATTTCGTCCCCTATGGTGATGATCTCTGCGTGCATGATTGTTCTAAATACGGGAGCAAGTTAGTTGAAGCAAAAGTTCTTTTGGCATATTTCCTTGCGTGATTACAAATGAAGTTCGCGATGCTTCAGAAATGAGGTAAAAGAAGAACAGCAAGCGCTGCAGACCTAGGCTTTACTTGAGCCTTGGCCAATTGCAAATCGAACTCCAATGTAAATTTCACGACCGCGTGTGGGGCCCCATACCGATGATGTATCGAAAAATGGCCCAAACGGATCCTGCCATCCCCGAATGGGTTGCAACTGCCTAAAGTCTAAGATATTCTCAACGCCCAAATAAACCTCAAAACGATTTAAAATCGCTGTGAATTGTGCGCTAAAAACCGTGTAAGGATCTGAGAAATCTGCGGTTTGGAATGCTTCAGGATTCTGTGAGGTGTCGGGCAGACGTTGTTTCCCGTAGGAATGAATATTTGCGTCGAAGTGCCATTTTTCATTGAGCGGCGTGAAGCTGATTGTGTTCACCACTTTGTGCATGGGGTTGAAAGGAAGCTGACGACGCGCGCCATTGACCTCACTGTACACGTATAAATAGTTGTAGCCAGTCTTGAGATCGATTCGCCGGCCTAAGCGCAAAGATGCCTCAGCCTGAAATCCTTCACTAACGGCAACACCCGTGAAGTTAGACACAAATGCGCGCATTGGATCGCGATCATAATCGGGGAAAACCTGATTCTCGAATGAAGTGCGGTAATAGTCGAAACTTACATAGCCCGAAAAATCATCGGTGTTGAAATGATGGGTCAAATTCAGTCCATAGTTCATTGCAGCCTCGGGCCTGAGTTGCTCTTCGAAAACCACTTCACGAGAACCCACCATGAGCAAATTATTCTCGCTGAATACATTCACTGTTCGCCATCCATAGCCTGCGCTTGCACGAATGTTGGTTTGCTCCGAAATATCGTATTTGAGCAAACTGCGCGGCGTGGTTATGGTACCGAAAGTGTTGTGATGATCGGTGCGAACGCCGGCGATCCATGATAAGCGGTTATTGAAGAAACCCATAGTGTTTTCTACAAATACCCCAGGGATGTTCTCAACGCGTTGATATAACCCGTCATAAGTTCGATCGAGTGGTGTGCTAAAGCTGATGTTCTCCCTTAACGTCATGTGGCGGTAGCTGACACCTGCTTTCACCCCATGAACCGAACCATAATCGTGTTCGAGCTGCAGGTTGGCATAGGCATTGTGTTGCAATGCGTCAAAACGAACGGTGCCAAACCAGGCATCTTGCCGATGCATGAATGCCGAAGATAACAGCACCACCTGTGTACGTTCATTGACGCGATACCCAAATCTCACATTTATATCAGGCTGACCTATGTTTACCAATTGCCCGTATGACTCTGTGCTGCCTAGATGCGATGCTGGATCAAAGTTCACCTGACCACCTAAACGCTCCTCGTGCAAATAGCGCAGATTGATACGTCCATAAAAACCCTTGCTTTGTTCTTTGCCCACGTGGGTTCTGCTAAAAACCATGTAACGCGTGAGCTGGGGAAGATCCATGAAACGGTCATTATCTCGATCAATCACCCGCGCCGGCTGAACCGTATGAAAGGCCGTCATGTTACTCCACTTTCCTTTTTTGAAGCCAACATGCGCATTCAAGTGGCGTTCACCGAAACTGTTGATGTATCCATTTAAAAACAGGCGGTCAGTATCGTCTGGATTCTTCGTTTCCACATTGATTTGCCCCACCATGCTTTCAAATCCTTGAACCACGCTGTTGGCGCCTTTAGATACGTGAATGTTATCGACCAAGGTTCCGGGAATTCCGCTCAAGCCGTAGGTGTAGCTCAAGCCTTGAATCATTGGTAAACCATCGATGAGCACTTGATTATAAACCCCAGAGAGACCGAGAATGCGCAATTCTTTAGCATTCGTGAGAACGTTGGTCACCTGCGGCTGAACTGTGGTTTGGGTTTCAAAACACCCGGCAAGGTCACAGCAAGCCGCTTTGCGTAGTTCAGTTTGCGTAATGACTTCGGTTTTAACAAGCAACAAATTTGAGAGCACAACGCCATCGCCGCGTTCAATAATCTCAACGGCTTCGAGATCAGCTAAAGAACTGAGGTAATAGGTGCATTCAAATCCGGCAGAAACCAATAAGGTATCAGGCAAATAACCCACAAAACGGGCAACAAGCTTGTGCTTACCTTCACCCAGTGCTGCAATCGTAAATCGGCCTTCAGAATCGGTGAGCGCTCCTATGTTTTCGTCGGCCCAATGTACCTGAGCGCCGATTAATGGCACATCATCTTGATTCATAACGATGCCAGTTACAGGCTCCTGTGCATGCAATGCTTGGGTAAGCAGGCAAAAAAGACTCAAAATGAAGAGGCGACTGCTGAGCATCTGATCTAACTTCGAGCTCAAAATTAGCTTTTTAATGCCAGTTTCTTGGTTCAAATCATCGAAACTGTTTAGAGTCAACCCTGCTTGGCTTCAAAATTTCGCCGTTCTGAAACCATCAAATTCAGTTCAAATTCAACATCCCAATGCGATGTGAAGGTACATTTGCCATCAAACTTCTTTACCTTTAAGCCATGAAAAACCGCCTTACTCTCCCATTGGCGTTAGCCATTTTAATCTCGGTTATGACTTTTATGTCATGTGCAGAGCTCAAGCCTTTGGGCGACATCCTCATCCCACCGTCAGGTGGAAACCCCAGCCTAACCAACGATGAGGTGATTGCCGGTTTGCGCGAAGCACTCGTTCAAGGCGCACAGGCAGCGGGGAATAAAGCATCAGCGGTTGACGGGTTCTATAAAAATCCGCTGCTCTTTATACCTTTTCCAGAAGAAGCGATAAAGGTTAAAAACACTGCGGTTCAATATGGATTTAAAGAAAAGGTAGACGATTTTGAAATGACCATGAATCGCGCGGCTGAAAGTGCCTCGAAAGAAGCACGTGAAGTGTTTGTTCAGGCAATTCGCGGAATGAGCGTTCAAGATGGCTTTGCTATTCTGCGTGGAAATAACAATGCCGCGACCGTGTTTTTACGCAATGCGACGGAAACCGAACTAAAAACCCGTTTTTCACCAAAGGTTCGAACTGCCATCGATGCCGTTGAACTTACATCGTATTGGGAACCGTTGGTGACGATTTACAACACTTACAATCTATTTAGCGGCGGTCAAAATGTTAACCCTGATTTGGAAGCTTACATTACCGAACGCGCAATTCGCGGATTATTCGTACACATCGAAGCTGAGGAATTGCTTATCAGACAAGACCCTCAGGCACGTGCAACCGAACTTCTAAAGCGAGTTTTCGGTTCGTTGTGATTGATTGAATGCGGTGATCAATCGTTTTGGATTCTGTTGTATCTTGGGGGCGAGAACCAAAACTTTCTGACATGTCTAAACATTACTTTTTCTTTGCGGCCTTGTTGGCAGCCTTTACTGCAGGAGCGCAGTCTACTGCTCCACAAATTCCCGTCGCTCAACGGGTACCTCAGGTACTTAACAAGACGAAATTCGTTGGTGACGAGCCCATTGCGAACATTCCTGTGAGCCATCATCATGTAGGCGACATTGAAGTCACCAGTAATCGGGATGTGACGGTGGTGCAAGAGCTCATCGGAATTACGATTTATGACCTTCAAACCAACGGTGCGGTGCAGCGTCGTGTAGTTACAAACGATGATGAATTGCGCGCGGCATGGACGTTTGGTTTGACCCAGACTGCCTTTGAAGACCGCGGCACAGGATTCAATGAATACGTTGGCGGTTCATGGAATGAAGAACCGTATGAGCGCCTTGAAAACGTGCGTACAGGCTGGCCAGGCCTTTTAGAAACCGCATCCGGACGTGTTGTTTCCATCAGCCATGCAGGTGTAAACACACCTTTGCACATGGTATATCGCAACGCAGGTTCATCGAACTGGGTTGACACTGACCTGCCCGCAGGCGAGGAGTTTGGTCAACTTTGGCCACGCGCAGCAGTTGGAGGAGAAGATGGCAATTCGCTCCACGTGATTTGTGTAACCACCCCGGTAGCGAATGGCGGTGTTGAATACAATGGTCAAGACGGCGGCTTGCTCTACTTCCGATCGACAGATGCAGGAGACACTTGGGAAATCCAAGGGCAACAATTTCCAGAATTAGGAGCTGATTTCTTTGTTAACCTAAGTGCAGATGCCTATGCCATCCACGCTCGTGGGAACAAGGTAGCCTTTGCGGTTTTCAATGATTTCGCAGATAGCTTTGTAATGATTTCTGAAGATAACGGTAACACCTGGACATATCGTTCACTGGTTGATTTTCCGGTTGACCTGTATGTGGTTGACAGTGGATTACCAGAAATAGGGGAAGACTGGGATGAAGACGGCTTGTTTCAAGAGTTCTTTAACACCGATGGTGCAGGTGATGTAATCATTGACAACGATGGCAAAGTGCATGTGTTTTATGGCGAGATGTACTATGCTGACACTGACCTTACAGATGGTAATTTCCAATATTTCCCGGGTGTAAATGGCTTGGCGTATTGGAATGAAGACATGGATGACAACATGCGTGAAGTGATTGCCTATACTTATGACCTTGATGGCAGCGGCACGCTCGACCTCGATGGTATCGCCCTCTATTTCACCAACTTGGCTGCAATGCCAAGCGCGGGAGTGACAGAAGATGGTTCAATTTATGTTTCATATAGCGCTGCAATGGAGTCGCATTCCACTGGAAGCCTCAATTTCCGCCACATTCATGTTGTGCGCTCACTTGATGGTGGTGCAACTTGGAGCACTGAGGCCGCTTGTAACCTAACGCCCGATGTTGAATTCGACTATTATGAATCAGTTTTTGGATCAATTGGTGCCGACATCAGTAATGAGGTTCACATTGTTTACCAACGCGACTTTGAGCCCGGTTTACACATCCGTGGCGAGGAGCATCCCGCTGTAATCAACGACATGGTTTTCTTGCGCGTTGCCCTTGACCAATTTGAAGCGTGCGAAGCCGGTGAAGACATTGAGTACACAGCGATTCAAGAAGCACTTGAACCGAGTGATCTTGAGATTTTCCCGAACCCTGCGCAAGAAGTGGTGAATATTGTTTTGAATAAACTCGGTACGGCTGAACTGCATATTTACGACTTGGCTGGAAAAGTAGTGTTTGAGCGACTCAACGCGCAAAGCTTCGTTCGCGTGAACACACAAGAATTAGCCGCAGGATCGTACATCGTACAAGTAAGCACCTTGGGAGGCACGATCTCGAAAAAATTGATGATCGATTAAGATCATAGAAAAGTTCAAAAAGAAAAGGGGATTGTGATCACAATCCCCTTTTTAATGCGCCTTAATATTATGCTCAGTTCAAACGAGCCAAAATAGTCTCACGACCCTTCACGACTTGACCCAATTGAACCGCAACGTCAGTACCGATTGGTAAAAAAATATCGACACGACTACCAAATTTAATGAAGCCGCACTCCTCTCCGATCTCCACCTGTTGCCCCTTCTTCAAGTAATAGCGAATACGACGCGCCACAGCACCTGCAATTTGGCGAAACAACACTTCATGTTTGTCGCCGCGAATCACCATGGTGGTGCGTTCGTTATCTGTTGAACTCTTGGGGTGCCAAGCCACGAGGTAAAGTCCTTTGTGGTACTTAACGTACGATACCACACCTGTCATGGGCGTCCATTGGACGTGCACATTCAATGGCGACATGAAAATACTGACTTGGATGCGGCGATCCTTAAAATACTCATGTTCCTCAACTTCTTCAATCACGACCACCTTACCGTCGGCCGGACAGATGATTTCATTGCTCTCGGCGCGGGGTGTACGCTTAGGTACGCGGAAAAACTGAGCCAGCAGAAGAAAAATAACCAGCGAAACCACGGCAATGGCCCAAAATAGCCAGCCGCTTAGGGTTGCATAGGTCACGGCTAAAACAGCCATTAAAATGATAAACGCGGGAATAAGAATATTCCGACCCTCTCGATGCAGATACATATCAGTAGTTTGTAAAAAGCAAATATGCGACGATCAGCGGAACTGACAACAACACGCCATCAAACCGATCAAGAATACCACCATGCCCAGGAAGTATTTTGCCTGAATCTTTAACACCACAGCGCCGTTTGAGTGCACTTTCTGCTAAGTCGCCTGCGTTCGAAAAAACTGCTACGATCGCAGCTAACATAAACCAGTCTTGGTTCGAATTGACTGCTGTAAACATTGGCAGTAATGCCGCCACACCAAATGTTACAAGTACCCCACCAGCAAACCCCTCCCACGTCTTCCCGGGTGAGAGGCGTGGTGCAAGTTTATGTCGACCAAAGCTGCGCCCGAAGACATAAGCCCCCGTGTCATTTACCCAAAGCAAGATGAAAAAACCTAATACTTGCCAAGGCTTGTAGCTGCCATCAATCGTTGACAACGTGGTTAAAAGAGCAAAAGGTAATACGATCAACACTTGACCAAACAAGGCCAACACCATCCGCAGAAATACATCTTCATCTTTGCGGAAAAGTTCAACTGCCAACACAAGGGCCCATGCGAACGGTACAAGCATCCAATATTTTGGATCATCGATGGCAAACCAAGTAACGAGCATAACCACGCTTGCCGACAGCCAACCTAAAGCCTTTAAGGGTACAGGTAAATTTCCCGCACGAAGAATACTGTGGTATTCTGAAAGTCCGACCAATGCAGCAAAGGCCGTGAAGGCAAACCAAGCGATTGCATCCAAAAACATGGTCGAAATCATGATCACCAAGAAAACAATGCCCGTGATGAGCCTTTGCCAGAAATTACTCATCGCCTGATGCCGCAAGTAAGTGATTCGCGCGCATCACATCTTCGTTGCGCACGAGCAATTCAAAGTAACCAAAAAGGTAATTGCTGTCTTTTTTACTCAGTTGAATCACCTGAATTTCGTGCGACTCAAGCAAGTGCTGCTTGATCGTAGTTTGAAAGTGATCACCACTGGAAAAAACACAAACCCACCCTTCCACTAGACCAAAGTTTGGTTCTGTGTTGGGTCTTCCGTCGAGCCATTTACGGGTTGTTCATCCGCTGCAAGGTCGGTCGCTGCTTCTTCAGATTGCGCTTCCAATGCAGTTTCCTCTTCTTTCGTCAGCGGATAGGTTTCTTCAGTTTCGAATGGACGTTTACCGATGATCTCGATCAGGTCTTCTTTGAAAATCACTTCACGCTCAAGCAGGGTCTTGGCTAAAACGTTCAACTTATCGCGGTTCTCGCGCAGAATTTGTTTCGCCCGTTCGTATGCCATTTCAATGATCTTGCTTGCTTCTTCATCGATGATGCGCGCAGTCTCCTCACTGTAAGGCTTTACAAAAGATGACTCACCACCGCGATCGTAGTAGCTTCGGTTACCAATGCGGTCATTCAATCCATATATCGATACCATGGCGTAGGCCTGCTTTGTTACCTTCTCGAGGTCACTTAAAGCACCCGTACTAATTTTCCCGAAAGTGACCTCTTCCGCGGCACGTCCACCCATAGCAGCGCACATTTCATCGAAAATTTGCTCCGTTGTAGTAATCGAACGTTCCTCAGGCAAATACCAGGCGGCACCTAAGCTCTGACCTCGGGGCACGATGGTCACCTTAACCAAGGGTGATGCATGTTCAAGCAACCAGCTCACCATGGCGTGTCCAGCCTCGTGGTAGGCAATTGTCTCCTTCTCTTTGGGAGAAATGATTTTATTCTTCTTCTCCAAACCACCAATAATGCGGTCTACAGCATCCAAGAAGTCTTGTCTACCCACCATTTCACTGTTGGTACGTGCTGCAATGAGAGCTGCTTCGTTGCAAACGTTCGCAATATCAGCACCGCTGAAGCCTGGCGTTTGACGTGCAAGGAAGTCAATATCAATTGACTTATCGGCCTTAATCGGACGTAAATGCACTTGAAAAATGGCTTTTCGTTCGTTGAGATCAGGCAAATCAACGTAAATCTGCCGATCAAAACGACCTGCACGCATCAATGCTTTGTCAAGGATATCGGCGCGGTTGGTCGCTGCAAGTATAATTACCCCGATGTTGGTTCCAAAACCATCCATCTCGGTCAACAATTGGTTCAATGTGTTCTCACGCTCATCGTTTGAACCCATATTCACATTCTTACCACGGGCACGGCCAATGGCATCAATTTCATCAATGAAAATGATCGCTGGAGCCTTTTCTTTCGCTTGTTTAAAGAGGTCACGCACACGCGAAGCGCCCACGCCAACAAACATCTCAACAAAGTCTGAACCTGAGAGCGAAAAGAATGGCACCTGCGCTTCGCCAGCTACGGCCTTCGCCAATAAGGTTTTACCTGTTCCAGGAGGGCCCACCAAAAGCGCTCCTTTTGGAATCTTCGCGCCCAGTTCAGTGTACTTTCCTGGCTTCTTCAAAAACTCCACAATCTCCTTCAACTCTTCCTTGGCGCCATCCAAACCAGCCACGTCGTTGAAGGTCACATTGGTTCCCTTTCCTTTCTCAAAGAGTTGGGCCTTTGATTTGCCAATGTTAAATATTTGCCCACCGCCGGCACCTCCTCCGCCCATTCGGCGCATCAAAAACACCCAAACGACAATGAGTATGCCTAAGAAAAATACCCACGTGATGATCTGTTGCCCCCATTCATTGACGGGCTCATAAACATGCTCAAACTTGTAAGTCTGCTGTAAACTCTTTAGCTCGGCCTTGTACTCGTCACCCGGCGGAATGTAAAACCAGTAATCGGCACCGCTATATAGCTTGCGCATCATGGGGTCTTCCCCTTCGGTGTCGTTGGCAATGGCCTCAGGATTGAGATAGATGGTGGCACGCTCGCCATTCTGAGTAAGTCGCTTGATCTTGCCTTCTTGGGCCATCGCCACGAACTCATCGAACTGAATGCGCTTGCCTGAAGACCCGCTGTTCAACATGAGCATGGTGATCAAAACAGCACCAATAACCGCGTAAATCCAATAGAAGTTCATTGGCCGCTTGGGCTGCCCACCTTCTTGGTTTCGATTTTCTTTATCTACTGACATAGTTCGCTTGTCTTAAGCTTAGATTTCATATTGGTAGGCTTGAACTTTCGCATCGGCCCACAAGTCTTCCAAACCGTAGAATGGACGGGCATCGCGGTAAAAAACGTGAACAACAATGTCGACGTAGTCTAGCAAAATCCATTCTGCGTTTTGAACACCTTCGCGGTGCCAAACCGATTGATTCAAAGTTTTCTCGGTTTCTTCTTCAATTCTTCGCGCGATTGCCTGTGCTTGGGTATGGGAGTTACCATGGCACACCACAAAAAAGTCTGCTACCGCATGCGATAAATTCCTTAAATCGAAACTGCGAATGTCTTCTCCTTTGACATCCTGTATTGCATTAACGATAACTTCCAGCAATTGTTCAGCCGGGACTTGGTTTTTTTTCTTCATTCAGACACCCTTGATGTGTGCACAAAAGTAATACTTTTAGACGATTGAATTTTCCCGCAAAATCCGCGTTTGATCGAGGATTCAGTACCATGAACACTTTATTCACTGGACATAAATCAGAGCGTCTTGCTTCTGTCGACAGCACTAACAACTATGCTGCCAAACTGGTTCATCTGTCGGAATGGCCTGATGGATCGGTCATTGTGGCAGAGGCACAAACTGCCGGTAGGGGGCGCAGAAGTAAGTATTGGGAAAGTGAACCTGGTAAAAACCTGCTTTGCAGTTATATTTTTTATCCTCATTTTCTATCAGCAGGTAAATCGTTTATGCTCAATATGATCGCGTCACTGGCCGTGCGTGATCTATTGCTCGAATTCGAAATCGACAGTCGAATAAAGTGGCCAAACGATGTGTTCACCCGACGCGGTAAAATTGCGGGCATCCTTATTGAAAGCCATGTGAGAGGCCAGTTCTTGACCGCCGCAGTCATAGGCATTGGCCTTAATGTGAATCAACAGATTTTCACCCACCCCGGTTGTGATGCACTGATCAAGCATCAAAAAGGAGAGGTTCAACTCCAAATGGTCCTTGAACGTCTTCATTCGAATTTAGAAGCTCGATACCTGAAACTTCGAACCAATCCGCTCTCAATTGCTGAAGAATACAACCGGCACTTATTTGCGCGGGGCGAGGTTCGAACCTACAACTTTATCGATGGTTTACAACCTGCGACACTGATTCGTGTCGATGATGATGGCATGGCCCTCTTCCGCCTCAACAGCGGTGATCGCTATTGCAGCCTCGACGAGGTATCGTTAATTCGCGATCTTAGTTAAAGCGCTTTTCAAGACGTTCAGCGATGTAATCGAACAGGTTTTTCAATGGTTTTTCAACCATCATGCGCATGAACGGATTCACATCCAAATTCCCCGACATGCCCGCAGAGGTTCCCGATCCATCTGGATTGAAATGAATGTCGAGCTCAAAAGGCATTGCTGAGCCTTCTGTTGAATTCAACACCAAGCGATTCGGCGCTGATTCAGACTTGTGCTCTAAACCAATCTTGTAGCCACCAGCCACTTTAAAGGTGCATTGTGCTTCACTCCCCTGCCAATCACTTACCTTGTCTTTTGGGAGTAGTTCAATCAAATTGCGGAGGTCTTTCACAAACGCGAATACCTCTTCTGGCGCTACATTCAAACGTACTTCTTTGCTTTCAATCGATGCCATATACCTTTATTTTCCCCACTCTGCGGGATTTTCGCGCCATGAACGCAATAATTCGATTTGACTATCGGTTACATGGCCCGATTTCAAGGCTTGTTTCATGAGGGTCTCGTAGTCAGTCAATACCGCTAACGGAACCCCCGCTTTCTCAAACTGCTCAAGCGCCACATCGAAGCCATAAGTGAAAATGGCTACCATGCCTTTCACCTTAAGCCCCTCTTGCTTCAAAGCTTCAACGGCGTTCAACGAACTCTTGCCCGTTGAAACAAGGTCTTCGATTACAACAGCATTTTGCCCCGCTTCGACTGCACCCTCAACCAAATTCTGCAGGCCATGGCCCTTTGCCGATGCGCGAACGTAAGCAAAAGGTAAGCCCAAATCTTGAGCGACCAATGCGCCTATGGCGATACCTCCAGTTGCCACGCCTACAATAACGTCTGGCTTACCATAGCGCTCCTGAATAATATTCACGAACTCTTGACGAATGTAGGTGCGAATTTTGGGGTACGACAAACTCTTGCGGTTGTCGCAATAAATGGGTGACTTCCATCCTGATGCCCATGTAAAGGGCGTTTCAGGATTCAATTCGATGGCTTTAATCTGGAGCAAAAATTCTGCTACCTTTAAGCCCGACTCCTCCTTAACTTTCATGCAGCAAATGTATAAAGTTTTCATCTCAGGTCGCCCACTCATTATCCGTCGCCGACAAGGGGCAACTGTCGAATTGCGTGACGGACATCTGCACTTCCACTGCAGTGGCAAAGAAGAACTCAGCCATCTGCTGAATTTACTGAACACTGAACCTGATATCCGCGCGATTTACGCCTACAACGATGTGCCAGAAAACCTCCTGGCTGAGCTAAAAGCCATGCATACCATTGTAGAGGCGGCAGGCGGATTTGTGATCAACTCCAAAGGTGAAGCACTGTTTATCTTTAGACGCGGGCATTGGGATTTGCCCAAAGGAAAGATTGATGCCGGTGAAACACCTCGGGAAGCAGCCGTACGCGAAGTCGCTGAAGAATGTGGCATCGACCCGCCTTCGATTGATGCGCCGCTTGGAATCAGTTACCATATCTACAAAGAACACGATCGACTTATTCTCAAACCGACCCATTGGTTTTTAATGCGATCTCTCGATCCCAATGAGCCACAACCGCAATTCGAAGAAGACATCACCGAGGCGAGATGGGTCGAGCGCAAGCATTGGCGCGAACTCACCAAACTCAGCTTCCCTAGCGTCGCCGATTTGGTTGAAGACATCCTGACGCGCGATACGAAAAGCTGAATTATTTAAACATTCGGACAAAAGTGTCGTGAATTCCCTCACTCGGACTTCGCGACTGGTCATTCATGAGTTGACCATTGGGGCCGATCAAATAAAAAGTCGGCACCGTTCGCAAGCGAAGGTGATAACGCAACTCAGGATGCATGCCGCCCAACAAAAACGTCCAGTTTTGATTGCGATTGGCGCCCAAATACCGCTGTACCAACTCTAAATCGTCATCCACAACGATGGTTATAAACCGTACTTGCCGTCCGAATTTGCGGGCCACAGATTCCATCGCAGCCAACTCGCGTTGAGATGCCGCACTGGCTAAACTTACCACACTCAGGTAAACCACCTCACCATCCAAACTGCGCAAATCAAGGCGTTGCTCATCAACACCAATAAGTTCTAAAGTCGGCAACAGAACAGCTGACTGTGCGGTTCCACGTACAAGCGAGGTGCGCATCCGCCCGGCCAGGGCGCCCCAATGCTCACTTTGCATTGCAACGCGCTCCAGCATTGCCAAACTACCCTTGCGCAGTTCGTTGGCGGCAAACCATTGTGCTTGAAGGGTATGCAAAATCAACAGTTCACGCTCTAAATCGCTCGAAACAAGCGCATAATCAGCCGTGATCGCTGCCAAAGCTTCAACCCATTGCCCCATTTGAATCGCTGTCAACAACGCTGCCGATTTCACCGCTGGTTCATTCAACAACTGCGTATGCAACCGTCTGAAAAGCGCGACAACCTCCGGATTCCGCAAGTCGGGTGATTTCTGCATGTACTTTGCATACACTTGTGGCTTCGACTCGCCTAAAGAAAGCGCAAGCTGGCCAAAAGCGGCTTCCAGCAATTCATTTGTGAACGGATCGCTGGCAGGTCCGAGTTGTGCCAAACAAGCCGTCTTGAACGTCGCAAATCGAAGCGAAATGCTCGCTGAATCAAGAAAAACGACCCCAGAATCAGGCTTCAGAGCTTCACGTGATCCTTTCCCCAACTCAACTGCGAGTTCAAGCTCAACCGCAGCCAGCAATGAATCATGTCCGCGGTAAAAAAAGTCCATCACGGCATTGGGGTCATCCGCCGGCAGGCGATCAAAAGCCAACACCAATCGGTTGTGGTCGAACGCTTGGGCTGTGGGTGTTTTCGGCTTAAACAGCCGGATGGAGTAACTCCTTCCCGACTCTACGTAAAACTCACTGAACCAAGCGCCCGACTCGAAGGTTATACGGGCGGTATGAGGCAGCGCCAAATCGATCGCAAAGCGGCCTTCATCATCAACTAAAACGGTGCCCAAAGTCGTAGGAACTTGGCTTAAGAAATCGCTTGGATAGTGTACATGAAACTGCTTGCCCGCAAAGTCAGGCGCTTGCCCTTCAATGCGCACATCACCCGCAGATAGCTCAGTCACCGCGCTTAATGCGCACAGAAGCAGGAATAAACTGCGATACATCGCCATTGTTTTTAAGTATTTCACGCACAACGGTCGAATTTATTGCCGCAAACTCAGGATCTGTGAATAAAATCACAGTCTCCAATTCAGGCGCCATGGCCTTTGTCATTTGTGCAATGGTACGCTCGTACTCAAAATCACCGCCGTTGCGAACACCACGCAGCAAATACCTTGCCCCAATTCGCGATGCAAAATCAATGGTCAGGCCATCGTACGATGTCACACGAACGTTGGGTAAGTCAAGAAACACTTCCTCAAGCCATGCCGTGCGTTGTTCAAGCGTAAACATGCTCGACTTTGAAGAATTGCTACCGATCGCGACGACGATCTCATCGAACAAGCGCGCAGCGCGGCGCACAATGTTCTCATGGCCGCGGGTGATCGGGTCAAACGATCCTGGAAAAACTGCGATGCGCTTCATACTTCGAAGTTAAAAAAAGAGAAGTGCACAGCGCCATATCGCCGCGATTCTTGAAACCCGACATGGCCATCAAATTTATGCTCTGGTCCGTGTTCAAGCACCAACAACCCTCCCGCATTGAGCAGTGCGGCCTTTTGAATGCGCTCTGGCAAACCTGCAACTTGTTCCAAATCAAACGGGGGGTCAGCAATAACGACATCGAACTTGCCAAGGTTGCGTTCGAGAAACTTAAAAACGTCGTCGCGCAAAACAAAGGCGCGCTTGTTTTCTAAAATATCGAAGGTGGTCTTGATAAAGCGGCATGCAGAAGGGTCTTTTTCAACTGCGGTCACCGATGAGGCACCCCGTGAAATGAATTCATAGCTCATTGCGCCGGTGCCTGCAAAAAGATCAAGCACCACACAACCGTCCAAATCTACCCGACTACGCAAGAGATTGAACAAAGCCTCCCGTGCAAAATCTGTGGTCGGTCGTCCACTGAAATTCGAGGGTGGAGTGAAGCGTCGCCCCTTGAATTTTCCGCCTATGATACGCATATGTACTGATTCAAAAGAGACATAACTTCTTGCTTGCGCAAATCAGCTAAAGCTGCTGCGACTTTCGGCATTTGAAAACCAAAGTGAATATTTACTTTGCTAAAGTAAGTTTGAAACAGCTTATAGCGTTCGCCGCCCACCGCAATGCTTCCAGAAAGGTACAACACCGTTTCACGTGCAGTGAGATTGAGTTGCTGGAGAGTGTTTTGACTGTGATACAGGGCATCTTCGTCGCTGCTGATATCGAAACTGTTGCAAAAAAGCAAGCGGCTATCAGCCACAACTACCATATCCATGAAAGAGGCTGAGAGGTCGCAAAACAGCTGCACATCGCCTTCAAAGCGCGGGTAACGCAGCACCGAGTCAAGTACCAAGGCCGTGTTGCAAAACAACTTCGCTTCAGGAAGCTGCTTCTGAAGAACTTCAACGGCTGGCAGTGGCGAAAAAACAAGCACCGCGTCGAGCGCGCCAATTTCGTTTTTCTCGACCTGTCGGTCGGATGCTCCAAATAAGGCATTCA
>CAMCHP010000023.1 GCA_945874695.1 Chryseobacterium gleum | reverse complement strand
AAACACAAGGCGCTCACTGTGTGCCAACTGATCGAGTAAATTGGTTCCAATTATACGGTTCGGACTTTGTTCACCCAGACTGTGGTTGAGCTCAAGTACACTGCAGGTTTCATCGAGCAAAGCATAGCATTCTTCGCTTTTTTCGAAATGGGTGCGCCACAGCTGTTCAGTCAAATTCATGCTGTGAATGGGCAAACTCATGGTAACAAAACCCATGCGGTTGTCATCGATGCGAATGCGTGAAACGGTTGTCTTCAGTGAGATGCGCTTGCCTCGATCACTAATTTCATTTATGATTTCGGCCTGTCGCCCGGATGCAGCTGCTACAAAGGCAAGCTGAATCTGGTTGTGAAGCTCAGCAGGCAAAGGCAAGTCTTGCACATGCTCATTGAGTATGAAATCTGAAAGGATGCCCGTAAAATTCAACGCCGAAGGATGGTTGGATGCGATACAACGTTGATCATCACTCCAAAACAGGACCGCATGTGGAATTACTGACCATACATCAGTTAGTAAATGCGTCGAAAACTGTCCCTTTAAAGTGCTCATTTATACCAGCTTAGTCAATCTACTTGATTGATATTCAAGGTAAGTCGAAAATCAAATTTCATTATTAATCATGCCTTCTCGACAAGATTCACCACACTCCTTTCAACAATCTTTTGCACAATTACCGCGTGTTGCCGCACAGAATTGCCTTTGTAAAGACCCCGTGAGATCGTACCTTAGGACCGAAAAAAATAAACGAATAGCATGACCCGTTTACTTGAAAATTATGCGCTCGGCCGTTGGATTTCTGGCGATGGAGAAGGTGAAATCCTGTACAACGCTATCAACGGTTCAGAAATCGCTCGCGCGAGCAGCGCTGGACTTGATTTCGCAGCCATGCTTGATTATGGACGAACGATCGGTTCTCCTTCGCTTTCAAAATTGACCTTTCAAGAACGTGGACGCATGCTGAAGGCGCTTGCCTTGCATCTCGCAGCCAAGAAAGAAGTGTTTTATCAGGCGAGTTGGGCCACTGGTGCAACCCGTGCAGATAGTTGGATTGACATTGAAGGTGGCATCGGCAACCTCTTTGCTTACTCAAGTTTACGCCGACAATTCCCGGATCTCCCCTATTGCATCGATGGCGATCACGCGCCGTTGAGCAAAGGTGGAAGTTTCATCGGCCACCACCTCATGACCCCCAAAGAAGGAGTTGCCATTCACATCAATGCTTATAACTTCCCCATCTGGGGCATGTTAGAGAAAATCGCAGTGAATTTTTTAGCAGGTGTACCGGCAATCGTGAAGCCTGCAACTGTCACCTCCTTCCTTACTGAGGTCATGGTCAAAGAGATTCACGCATCAGGCATTTTACCCGCGGGTGCATTGCAGCTTGTTTGCGGCTCAGCCCGTGGGATCTTAGATCACGTCGAATCACAAGATGTTGTCACATTTACTGGTTCGGCTTCAACCGGTTTGTTACTCAAATCACACCCCCGCGTGCTTGCCGAAGCGGTGCCGTTTAACATGGAGGCCGATTCTTTGAATGCCTCTGTTCTGGGTATTCATGCCGCACCAGGTACAGAAGAGTTTGACCTCTTCATCAAAGAAGTTCGAAAAGAAATGACGGTAAAGTGTGGTCAAAAATGTACTGCAATACGCCGAATTTTAGTCCCTGAGCAGTACATCGATGCTGTGCAAAGCGCGGTTGCTGCCGCATTGAGTAAAACGGTGATTGGCGATCCTCAACTTGAGGGGGTGCGCATGGGTGCCTTGGCAGGAAAAACACAACGAGAAGAAGTACGCGCGAAATTGAGCGAGCTGATGACCGAATGCGAGGTTGTTTACGGCGATCCAAACCAAGTCGATGCCCAAGGCACAAACACCGAGCATGGCGCATTTTTCGCGCCTGTTCTGCTGCGCAACAACCAGCCATTCAAAAACACCAAAGTCCACGATGTAGAACCATTTGGGCCTATTAGCACGATCATGCCTTACCGCGATACGCAAGAGGCTGTGAATCTCGCTCGGATGGGGAAAGGCTCACTGGTTTGTTCAATTACGACATTCGACGACAGCGAAGCACGTGATTTTGTGCTCGGTGCAGCCCCACATCATGGACGTATTTTGGTACTCAATCGCGAATCTGCCGCTGAAAGTACGGGCCATGGCTCACCAATGCCCATGTTGGTACACGGTGGTCCGGGTCGCGCAGGAGGCGGTGAAGAAATGGGCGGTAAACGTGGGGTTTACCACTATATGCAACGCACTGCTATTCAAGGTTCACCTACGACATTGACACACATCACACAAGTGTATCAACCTGGGGCCAAACAAGTTGAGTCTGAGCCGCACGTGTTCCGTAAGTATTTTGAAGACCTCGAAATTGGCGACACGGTAACCACCCATAAGCATACAGTAACCGACACCGACATCGTGAACTTCGCGAACATCAGCGGCGATAATTTCTACGCTCACATGGATGCAACGAGCCTCGAAGGCACGATTTTCGAGCGTCGCGTCGCACACGGTTACTTTGTTTTGTCTAAGGCTGCCGGCTTGTTCGTCGATCCGCGAAAAGGACCTGTATTACTGAATTATGGCCTTGAAGAATGTCGATTCACCAAACCTGTTTATCCGGGCATGACCATTGGTGTGCGACTTACAGTCAAAGAGAAAGTGGCGCAAGAGAAACGAAATGAAGACGACATCGCCAAAGGCATCGTTAAATTCCGCGTTGATGTTTATGACGAAACAGGTGAAACGGTTGCCTTGGCAACCATATTGACCATGGTTAAAAAACGCGATCAAAGCGCATGAAACAGCACGCCCTCTCTCCTGTTCTAGTCGTGGTTTTCATTTTTTCGGCCTTAACGGCCGGATGGGGATTTGCACCTTACAACATACCCGGTGATTCAATTTATTCGGCTGAAGCGCTGACTGCTGATTTGGATGAGCTCAAAGCTAAAATACTTGAGATCCATCCAAACCCATTCACTTACTGCACCGAAAATGAATTTCATACGGCTTTCGAAGCTGCTAAACGCGACGTCAGTCAAGGGATGGGGTACTATGAATTTGCCGGTGTGGTTGGATCAACCCTTCGCGTATTGCGCGATAGCCATTCATTGCTGCAATACCAAAGTATCATGCAGCGCTACAAAAAAGGTCGTGGCCGGGTGCTTGATATCCAAGTGGTGAGCATTGGCGACAGTATTTATGTGAAGTATGACAAGCACAACCTCTTGCCACGTGGCAGTAAACTTGTTCAAATTGCTGAAGTTGATGCGCAAAGCCTGCACGAGCGCATTTCGCGCTACAGCCTAACCGAGGGTGAGTCTCGCTCGGGGTTCATTCGTGTAACCGACGCGATTTACAGCAATTTCGCAGGCCTATTTGTGGCCCTTTCAGACACCGTTGAGCTGGTTGTCATTGATCCGATTACCTATGACACACTGCGTATTGCTTATCCTACAAGAATGCTTGGTGGTAAGAAGAAAAAAAGTTTGCTCAAGCAAGAGGAGCGCGACAACTTCGAATTGGTTTTCATTGATGCGGGTGAACAGCAAATTGCACATTTGAAGGTAGGTTCGTTCGCAGAACTTGGCGGTATGGCTTACCAGCGTTTTTTAAAGCGATCATTTCGGGAAATCAACAGACTTCAAAATACCCACCTCGTAATTGATTTACGTGACAATACGGGAGGTCGATCAGGACGGGTTAAAGCATTGATGAGTTACATCTCAGGCGAAGAAGAAATTGGTGTTCCGGCGAACATGATTGCGAAACAAAGCGAATCTTCAGATGAACGCTATAGATCGCAAATTGGTCGATTGCCACGCTTCTTCTTGCGCACGCTCAGTCGAAAAGGAAGCGACACACGCAAGTTCATTGACATGGTTGCCATGCCAGTTGGAACCATTGACACCGTTTACTTCAACACCCAAAACTCCCGTGAACCAAAGCATGCATTCAAAGGCAATAAAACATTGCTAATGAACGGCTTATCGGGGTCAGGAAGTGTGGTTTTTTCAGGGATTTTCGCGACCAAGCAATGGGGCGAAATCCTAGGGGAACCGTGTTTGGGTCCTGTCACCGGCACTTGGGGAAACCCTGTTCCCGTTCAATTGGAGAACACAGGTGTTGCTGTGTTTATAGCTTCCATGCGATTCAACGTTGACAATAGATTTACTGTTGACCCCAAGCCTGTGAAGCCGACCGTATTCATATACGAAACGCCGCTCGACCTTTATGAAGAACGTGATGCAAGCATCGAGTACATCAAACAGCGCAAGCCTTAGTCACACGGTGCGTAAATCACAGGTTTAACAGTATACCCGCGCCGTTTCAAATCAGAGATCAGACCTGTTTCACCCACCAAATGCAAAGCGCCTACCGCGCAGAAAACTGCATTATTCTCTTCCAAAAGCGTCGTTAAACGCTTGCCCATGGTGACATTGCGTTCATTGATCAACGCTTGTTCCATGCCTGTGGCCAACTTATTTGCTTCAAAAAGTTCGGCGATGCACGTTAAGCTGCCGATCGCGTAGCAATGGCGCATGGCTTTGATCGACATTTCGTCGTCAACCCCTGTGCCATCCACATAATCCAAGAGTGCGGCAGCTTGTTCTTTCATTGGTATGCTCTGAATTGCAGCCATTTGTTCAGAAATGGTCTCCAGGGGTGCGATTTGGATGCCTTTTGCCGTTGCCATGTTTTGCAGAACAACGTCAACCACTTCATCGGTTGAAGGAGCCTCGGTTGTGGCTCCTACTTCTTCCAACTGGGTGGTGATTGCTAAAATCCAGAAGGGCTGCATGCGCTCAACCATACCAGCCATCGGACCGATTTTCTCGGCTAAAAACGTCTGAATGCGTTCGAACTCATCCGCTCGATAGAGCGAAGACAAAAGAACGCCATCTTCAAGCATCATTTGGCTCATGATTTCAGCATTTTGTTCGACTGAATTGAGATCGATTTCATTACTGAAAACGGTGCACGACTCAAGAAATGGGGCAATTTTCACTGCACAGTGGTTAAAGGTTTCATCAACCAAATGCATCGTACCGTAGAGGTAAGAAACTTGATCGCTGCCCGATTTACGTACTTCGTACAAAAGCGATTCTTGGGCAGCACATGACTGCACACCGGCAAAGGTTGAAAACACCAAAAGCGCACCAGTGGCCGCATGGCGTGATAGATTCACAAAGAGATTACGCATTGAAAACTGTATTTGAAAGCGTTAATGATGTAAATGAACGAGAACAGGCTAAGCTATTTCTAGCCTGCATTTTGACTCATTCCGCGCGATACACCATTGAACGAGGTGCAATTCCTGTGCCAATCGTTTTCAAGAGTGATCCGCTGTTCGAATAAACGAAAATTTCATCTTCATTTACGTAGTCAGGAACCGACCCGAGGTAAATATTCCCACTTTCATTATCCACACCAACGGTTGAGAACGGACCGCCAGCTACAGGTCCTGCAATCAAGGCAGCGGTATTGATGTCAAATGTGATTAAACCACTGTTCACGATATATATCGCATTGCGATCAGGCGTCAGGGCCATATTCGTGGGATGGTCTCCGATTTCACCGATGGTTACGTCAGCTGTGACAACATGTGCGTTGCCGTCAATGCGGATCAAACGCGCTGCAGTTTCACCCACAACATTCCAATTCTGGTCGTATTCAATAGCTCCAGCGCAAAGCACCCACACGTTATTTTGATAATCGTTCAAAACGCTGACTGGCCGGTCACCAACTGTCACGGTTGCCACAACTTGGTCGTTCAGCGGATTGATTACACTTACCGTATTATCACTCGACCAACCGCCACTGTTCGCCACGAACACGTATTGCCCATTCGACGTAAGCTGCTCAGGGCCATTGCCTACATTGATGCTGCCGATTATGTTTTGATTCGTAGGATTAAAGATCAAGACTTGTCCGTCTAAATTTCCGTTCGTCAAATAGCCCTTTTGTTGGGTCAGTACAAAAACATCGCGCGGGTAATTGCAACCTGTTATCGTTCCAACAGCTTGGAAAGTGGCTGCGTTAACGACTTCGACCTTTTGGCTATTGTTCATGACCAAGTAGCCGAAACCGTTGAATTCGCGATAGCTTTGAAGCACGTCACCTGCATTAACACCATTGGCTTGCGCATACAGGTTGTTTCGCTCACTGCCGTCGTTCCCGATCCAGTGCAGCGATGCATTGTTTTGGTTAAATGCACCTTCGCATGCAACGACCATACCTGAAGTCACGATGGGCTCTGGTAGCGGCTCTTCTTCGTTTTCTTTTTTGCAACCGGTCGATGCCACGAGCGCTAGACTGAGCAAAGTAAGCGCCCAAGTTGAGTTCAATAGTTTCATAGTACTCTGCTTATTTTTCGAGATTTGAGATTCACATTCATTTGCACGCCAAATACGCGTCCTGGACTCGCAAGGCGCGATGTGCGATAGTCGAGTACGTCAGCGATGTTGCGACAGGTGGCTGCTAAATTCACATCGACCACTTTGCAGTCAAAGGTCTTACCAAGCTGAAAATCAGCGGTTAAAACAGCATCTTGACTTCCGTGGGTGGCATTTATGTTCTCAGGAGCGAATGTGGTAGCCGCTGCGCGGATGGTTGTGCCGATGAACCACGATTCACGTGCAATTGAGGCATTGTAATTGCCTTGGATTTCAGGAAAAAAGGTACTTTCTAGCGCACTCAATCCGTGATGTTTTTGAAGGATGAGATGGAGATTTTGTTTGATCACAAGCTCATTTAGCTCCCACTTCAATGTTGCGACACTTTCAATACCGGCGCTTTGCACATTGTTTACATTGCGTGCTTGTACCGCGCCATCATTCGAGAGCCAAACAATGAGGTTATCCATGGCTTGTAAGAATCCGCTTACGGAAAACTGCCCGCTGAGGTTATCTTTCTTGAAATTCAAGCTGCCTCCCCCATCCATTGCCCAGCCAATTTCAGGGCTGATGTTGGGGTTTCCGCCTGGGCGCCAATGCAACTCATTAAGGTCAGGATAGCGAAAAATTCGCCGGGCTACCGCGAATACGCTCCACTTGTTGTGGAGTTTCCAGTTCAGTTTCAGATCAATAATCGGTTGGTTTCCTATAATACCGGCATCGTAGCGCGATGCTGCCGCGATGGAAAAACGGGCATTGGCTGATGTATACATCATGCGCCCCTGTATGCCCAGCAGCTCGCGATGGGCAACATTTTTCGTGTGGTTTGCTGATTCTACAGCTTCATTTTGATAATCGATTCCTGCCTCAACGTCAATTTGTCGATAGTGCTTGAACCACGAAAGATTTGCTGTTGTGCGTTGTGTCGAAATATTTGAAACGATGTGCGGATCAACCTCAATCGATTGGCTTTGCCGATACATTTGGTGCTCATTGAATCGGGCTGTGCGAAGGGTGAATTTTCCATGTGATGTCAACCAGTTCGCACTGATGTTCATGCGCAAAGATGAATCACGCTGGTCAGTAACTTGCTGACTATAGCCTCCCATCAATTCGGGTATTTCGAGGTTTGAGGCTTGTAGCCATAATCCGGCCTCGATTGTGAGGTTCGGACGGAATGTATAGCTGAATTCTTGAATGAGCGCATTGCGTGCGAAGTTGTTTCGATTTTGTTGCCGCTCGGGTTGATTAACGAGAAATGGATCGCGGAATGAAAAGTCGTTTTCAGCCCGGTCGATTGAAACGCGGGTTCTCGTGCGCAGTTGTTTGAAATAGGTTTGTGAAATCCGCAGCCAGTGCGATCGATTGTTCAGCGCGTTGTAGGCGACTCCAGCTTCAATGGATTCAGATTGAATTGAAGTGAGGTGCATTGCCCCTGCGGCAGCGCCTGCTTGAGATCGAGAAAGTGAAGTTCCTGATTGCACGCGAACGCCATCGAATAAACTGAAAGGAATCGCACTGAGGTCGGTAAGCCCAAGTGACGGGCTGTTCAACGAAACCCCCATCCAGTAAACTTGAACATGATCTGCAGAAAGGCCACGGCCACCTGCAGTTATTAGTGTGCCTTGAGGTCCGTAGGTTCTAAGGTTCACCGCCGACGATAGCATCAATAAATCGCCCAAACTTCCGCCTTTGGCAGTGAGCATGATTAAACTATCGGGAGCAAACGAAAGCACCGCATCGGGATGATCCGAAACAGTGTGAATTTCGGTAGTAGGAAGATTCACGGAATGCACAATCACCGAATCGGTTTGTGCCAACGCATGGAGACCCACCACCAGACTTAAGAGGACAAGTCTGAATTGTTTCATACTTCGCGCCAGCTTGCACCGAGCGGGCTATTAAGTTACACTGAGGGCAGGTCTTCTGACTCGTCTGGTTGCCTCCGCCTTCCCATCGCAATTGACAGTGGCTATGAATAGAGGAACGCAATAAGACTTACAGCTGCGGGCACAGTTCCAGAATTGCACTGGATTCCCTTTTCATCGTCACCACGGGAAGTGGCTCAGACACCTTTCAGCGTTGCAAAGCTATTGAAAAATTGAATTCGAAAGCGATCAGGCCGGCTTTTGGCAGAAATACACAAGCTCGCCTGGCATGAGTGCATAACGTTGGCTTGCTGCTGCACCCAATTCAGCTTGAAAATCTACTTCTTCAACTAAGAAACCAACACTTCGCAATCGATCGGCGTAATCTCGCCCGTACAAACGCACATGATCGCGCTGCCAGTACAGACGCTCCCGTTCGGCAGGATCAGTGACATTGGGATCTTCCTGTGTGGCGGCACTTGAATAATCGATTGGTACTTGGAAAATGGCCCACCCTCCCGGATTGAGGATTCGTAAGCACTCTCCCATTACACGGCGATCGTCAGCCACATGCTCGAGCAAGTGATTGGCCATTACCGCATCGAATGCATTTGATTCGAAGGGTATTTCATGTGCATCAAAGTGGAACTCGGCCCATGGTGAAACGAGGTCTCCCGTAACGTAGTCGATGTTCTTTTGAGCGCGAAATAGCTTGAGAAAACAATACTCTGGGGCTAAGTGAAGAAAACGAATCGGAGCCGAAAAGAAGTTGGTTTTATCCTTTAGGAAGAGCCAAATCAAACGATGCCTTTCGAGGGATAAACTGTCAGGTGCCAGAGCATTTGGTCGGGAGTGCATCCTGCCGTAAGGCAGTAACCTACGATAAGTTATGCCGGTAATGGGATCTTCAAATCGATCGCCTCGATAAAACAGCGACACCACCCGCAAAACCGCATGAGCGAAGCGTTGCAGGTGGTGGCGCGGTATAAAGCGGGTCGCAAATGCGATTATTCTCTTCATCGGGCGCAAAGATACACGGCCCACGCAATAGTTGGTTGCTTCACGAAAAAGTCATGCATCAATGGTGCACAAAGCGTGCAACCTGACGTTGTTTGTCTTTCTCAATCACAACGGTGTAAATACCTTGAGCCAGTTGTGATAAGTTGATCACTTCTTCTTGCTGAGTCATTGTTAACTGCGTGATTTGGCGTCCTGCGGCATCGAAAATCAAGAGTTGCGCACCGATTGCATCAGCGCCATTCAGTTGAATGCGGATGAGCTCTCCTGCGGGGTTTGGGAAGACACGGACTTCAGCGCGACTCAAGTTTTCAACACCAACGACCGGTTGACTGCCGATGGTAAAGGTGCCCGAACCGTCAAAGTTCACACTTGCAACGAGGTAATCACCTTCCAAGGTCAGCGGGTAATATTGCACATCTGCATCAGGCAGAAAGCTGCTTGCTGCTGTTGTAATAATTCCAATTTCTGTGCCAAAATCAGCAAGTTCAGGTGCATAAATGCGTACCTCCACGTTTCCTAAACTGCCCGTTTGCTCATAGGCCCAGTAGCGCTGAATGTGCGGAGAAAGCAATGGATAGCTCTCATCGACCCATGTGAGGGGGGCGTTATTATGGCCCCAAATCAAAAATTCACCATCATCGAGATCGTCGGCATTGCGCATGCGTACAATACCGCTGCCTTTGGCATCGGTGTGCGCATCGTAGTAGGCAACTTGTCCAATTCCTGCCACTTCATGCTTCATATCGTAGCGGGTGTAACGCAAATTCGGGTCGATGTTGAAACCGTACTTAGCGCCGAGGTAATTGGTAATGATGATGCGTTGACTGTCGTAAATTCTGCGGTTGAAAATCACGTGTTCAGCGATGAGGCCCTCGCCAAAGCGGTCTTCAAAGTCCCAACCGTAATTTACGTTGAGAAGTGAACCTGCAACGCGTTCGTGGTGATCGTTCGATGGATACTTGTTCAAGGTGCCATTGATCATTTTTTGAAGCAGCTGCGCTTGGGGATGGTAGTTGTAAATTATACCGTACAATTGAACATCGGCTGCATCGACAATCCACTCTTGGGGTGATGAGTAGTATTCACCATTGTTCGCAATCGATGTTACGTTCAAGAGCGATGTGTTTTTCCAAGGGTGAATGATGAAGCCGTTATCGCCGCGCGCTGATGCGATCCAACCGTGTTCATTCCACGCAGAACTTTCGGCTTTTGCAACTGACAACACGCTGAAATCAACCGACGAGGGAATTTCAGTCGCTATGAGCGCCGTATTTTGTCCATTGAATTCAATCGCAGGCATGCCGTTAATGCCATTGTCTTGGGTGCGAAGTACGGGGCGATCTGCCAAAACGGTTTGTGTTGCCGCACGATTTTGGCCAAGAGCATCACTCCATTCGCCAATTTCTTGACCATCTTCAAGAACTGCACTGCCACCGACTTGGTTGAAGGTTTGTGCATCAGCGCGAAGCCAAAGTGTAATGTCTTCGATGTCACCTACCCCACCTGGACCGTCGATACCGAAAGGTTCGGGCGCAGTGAGGAAGATCAAATTCAAGGTGTCGGACGCATAGGTCTCTAAGCCATTATCGTCGAGCGCCAATGCAGTTGGAGCGACCAATTTGATTACACCAAGGGCGTCAGGGGTGATATCAAAACTGAATGTATTCCCTTGTGCTGTAAAATTTGAAATGCTTGCGTTTTCTACATAAAGGTTGCTACTCTCAATTGAAGTGACAGTTACATTATTCAATTGGCGGTAGAAGTCAAGGTTTACAGTGGTTGGTCCATAAACTTCGGCTGACCCATCTGCTGTATTTAACCAAGCTGTTGCAGGAAAGAAATTTACTTCAGCGCCGTGCAAATCAGACTCCCACATGCCACGGCCGTAGGTTGACGCACGCAGCCGATGGGCAGCTGGGGTAAGTCCATAGTAGATTTCCAGTTCGGTTACCCGGACACCCAAAGGCAAATTGTTGCTGAACGAAACCCAATCGTCCATGCTTCCATCTTTGAAGTACACCCCATTGTCGGTTCCTACGTAGAGGGCTTCATTGCCGTTGACATCGATCACGAGTGAATTCATGCTAACAAAAGGCAAAGTGCCCGAGATGTCTTCCCAAGTGTCACCGTAATCTGTTGATTTCCAGACACGGCTATCAAAGCCGATGTATACTACGCTGGAATCTGTTGGATGTGTTTCAATGGCAGTCACGGGTTGTTGAATCCACGGCAACAAATTGCTCAAGTCGCTCCACTGCACTTCATCAGCGGGCGCATTGGCATTCATAGACCTGAAGAAGCGGCGTGAACCCTTGCTCATATACACCACATTTGAATCGGCTCGGCTTTGCACTAAGCCATTTAAATTGATGCTGTTCGAACCTCCTAAACTGAAGGATATGCGCTCCCATACGATGGAATCTTTGATGGGGTGTTTAATGTTTTTAGCGCGCCACACGTTCTTGAGTCCTGCGAACATGGTATTTGCGTTGAAACGACTTACAAACCAAGGTGCAGACCAAGCCCCCTCTTCTGTGATTCCGAGTTCATCTAAACCGCAAATGCGCTCATTGGATACCTGTCCATTGGTACGGTAGACTTGGCCGTAATAAATCGAGTTGTATTGAATTGCTTCGTCGTTCGGGTCATATTGGCATTCGAAACCATCAGCACCTCCAGACCTTCTCCAGCCCACACCATTGAACTCCATGGTTCCGTTGTCTTGATAGCCAGAAAGCGCTTTGTTTGCTGTGACAGGAGCTTGACCGAACTTATAAATTTGCCCCGAGATGATTCCATGGCTGATATCGAGCCATTCGGTTTGATTTTGATACCTGTATATACCGCCATCGTTGCAGAGGTAGAGTTGTCCGTTATGCGGCGAGAATTTCATCCAGTGTTGATCAACGTGAAGGAATGAGTTTTGGATGTCAACCCAAGTTGCGCCGCCATCATCACTCCTTTTCATCCGAATTCCACCAACGAAAACCCGGTCGGGGTGAATTGGATCTGCCTCCATGCACAAGTCAAACCAAGCTTGTCCGCCCGGTTGATCGCCACTAGCAGACCAACCAAGAATATTGGGTGAATCAGACATCTCTGTAAATGACAATCCGCTGTCGGTTGATTGAAAGAACCCTCTAAAATCGTAGGTATTTGCGGCACACACATACACCCGTTCAGGATCTGCAGCGGTTACTGCGATCACGCTACGTGTGGCAGATTGCATCCCGTTGGTGATTTGGGTGAACGATTGCCCGTTGTCTTCACTTCGGAAGAATCGTCCTTGCGCGGTTGCATAAACGACTTGGGAATTACCCGGTTTGAAAAGTATTTGCTTGTAATACATGGAGTTACTTGTCACCTCCCATGTTTCGCCATAATCGGTTGATCTGCGCACACCAAAGCGTGAAGCCGCTAAAACAACGCCAGGGTTTTCAGGGTCGCACACAATGTCGCCGATGGTTAAATCTTCCATGCCGGTGTTTGCGAATTCCCAGCTCAATCCGCCATCGGTTGATTTCATCACCCCCATTCCCGGTGCATCACCGGCATCGCGGTCGCCTGTACCGATGTAAACGATGTTGGGGTTAAATGGATCGAAGGCAATTGCAGATACACCGAGTGTTGGCAGGTCATCGGTGTTTGATTCCCAGTTGTTACCACCATCATAGCTCCGCCATAATCCGCCGGCAGGCGTACCACAAAAAACGACATTCGGATCAGATGGATGGAAAGTGACATGATTCGTTCGACCTACTCCTGGAATGTGGATGCGCGAAGTTTGTCCGTCAAGTATTGGGCCCAAATTTTGCCAGTTCCCATTTTCGCTGCGTTGCGTTTTGAGTTCTTGCGCATGCAGAAATTCGCGGACGATGGCTGACGTTGGCGGCACATTGCCTGACTCATCGACGCGCGTATGCATGAGGTGTTCCCACCGTTTGAAAGGTTTGTAGCCTGACCCCGGAGTAACCGCCCTCCCGTTCCATCGTTGATTGAAAAGTTCAACGACTTCATGCACATTGACGTTCGGGTCGGTCATGAGTAACGACCAGTCTGGATCGTCGTTTGGGTTAGATTGAGCAAACGATGTACCAACTGCCGCAAAGACAGCTAAAAGCGTAAAGCATTTTTTCATGACGGGTTTTTGGAATCCGTCTGCAATATACCACACAGGCGGGGATGTTTGATGTCCCCGCCCGTGAAATGCCGATTTACGTGCGTAAAAGTGAATCGCTTAGGATTACAAGTTCGGGATGATCTTCTTCTTCGGATAACGCACTTGGTAGCGCAATATATGCTCTGTCATGCGGCCTGCCTCGACTTGTCGATCCCATGTAACTTTCCCATTTTCTGGAGTTAATCGTCCACCAGAAAGCTCTTCAACCTCAACTTCTACATCGCCGCTTGCCGAAACAGGAACTTGATCTTCTATGCGCAGATTGATGGCCGTTTTCCCGGTATTCATAACTTGAATGCGGTAGCCGCGTGTAGTTCTTCTTTTGTTTCCTATGGTAGATGTTTTGCAGTAATCGTTCACTTGTTCATAGGTTACATTGACATTTTTATCTTGACCGAGTGATAAGCTGAGCGTATCAGAGGTTATGGCAGTGTTCAAGTACGACTGCCCAACAAAGCTACCTTCAAAATAAATGCTTGCGTCACCGGGGAGAAGGTTGTACTGATCCCAGTTGGTAACTTCAGCAGTTAAGAACGTCGTTGTAGACAGTTTAGGAACAACAAGGTGGCGATATGTTGCAGGCATGGTTACCCGGCGAATTTCTACCTCATTGTCACGGTTGTCTCCGGCAATATCATACGGTGTATTGATTACGTATTGGGTTGCCATACGCTGCTGCACCATTGAAACGGGTTCAGAAATCGCATCAAAAACGCTTCGTGCGCCTTTAGAAGCGGGCATAGATTGGATTTCAATTGCGTCAAGTCGAGGAGCTTCGGCATAAGCGCGTGAATCGTTTGTAGGTGGATCGTAAGCATACAATCTCCACGGCTGAAGCACTGGCGGCGAACCGCCTGTCATTGGGTCGCCTGTGGATAGCGTGAGCTTCACGCTTGACCAGTTAATGCCTGTGTATTGGCGGATGCGCGCTTTTGAAATGATTTCAACCGGACTGTTCGTACCGCCAGAACGTACATCATAGTATGGCGCCCATGAAGCTTCGTAAGTAAAGTAGCTCAACTTCATGGTTGACCGTCCTGCCTTCAAAGCCGCAACACGCACCACAACCTCTCGGCTGTTGCGTTGGACAAGCTGATTGAGTTCAATGAGTTCGTGCTCGAGGCGTTGAATGAGTTCGTTCAATTCGCGTTCTTCGTCTTGAATTTCAATGGTTTTGTAGTTGATTTCTTTGATGCGTTCGCGGAAGAAATCAGCCATTTCTTCGAGGTCTTCGGTAAGGAGAATGTTGTTCTTCCCTCCGATGTTGCGATTTGCCTGAATCATCAGGAGTTCTTCAGCATAGGTAGAACGCAATGCTGCTTTTGTTTTCAAGGTGAACCGTGCCGTTTCAAGGCTATCTCGTTTTGATTTCACTTCGCCACTGGCAGGCATGCCACCAGAGCGGTTTTGTTGCTTGATGCCTGTGATTTCATAAGCGGCTTCACCTGAGATTTGGATGGTGTTAAAATCGGTGCTTGATGGAATGCCGGAAAAAACAATTTCGTTTACTCCCGCTTTCAAGTCAAAGCTAGCCACTTGATTTACAATGGCACCATTGGTAAAAACTGTTACCGCATCGATCTGAGCATCCACGTTCACGCGGTTTTGAGCGATGAGCCCATCCTGCCGATAGGCAGAAAGCAAAAAAATCACGAATAGAGCGAGGGTATTTCGCATAAAAGAGTGGTTTAGAGACAACGATTATACGGTGAATTTACGGCTGTACACATATTATAGTATCATAAATCGCGCCATATCCGATCCAGGCGCCTAATCCACCATTTACATTTGAAGGGATATTCGCAGGAGATGCAAAGGGTGAGCCTGAACTGGCCACTTGGTCTTCGAAAGCAAGAATAAATCGTAAAGCTGCGCGATCGATTACTGTTCCTCGAATTGCGATAGTATCTCCCACTTTAAAGAAGCCGCGTTCATCGTTGGTGTCATCTTCTTTTAACGAATTGGCTGGTGCACCGCGGAAGTAGGCAAATTCAAAGTTAAGGCCGTTAAAAAATGCGTCGTCACTGGCACTTCCAAGTGGAGCGATAAACTGGGCGTCTTTCACTTCACCGGCGTGTTGACTCCAAGCGGGGTAACGGTTGATGCGACGTGCGAACCAACGGTATGCATTGCCTAAGGTATCTGGATCAGACAGCCTAGCATAAGCAAAACCGAGTGAATCTTCGGGACTTGGATTGCCTGGAATGTCGAACCAAACACTGTCAAGGGCGATGGGCGTATTGATTTTAGTCAATGCCGTCAGTACGTTGTCTTCATACTCAACGCGGAGTGCGTAACTCCGGTTTATCTCGCCCCAAATTGCTTGATTGAACGATGTATAAATGCATAAATCAAGGGCGGCGAGTTCTTCAGCGTTGAGTCCTGTAAGCTCTGCGATCAAGGGTAACAGTTCTTCAGGAAGAGTTGCCGAGCAAATTTCGTCGAGTTCTACTTCAAGGTTGCCATTGCTCACGTACACCCGCGCGTCACGAATGAAATTTGAGGTTAGGGCGGCTAAATCAATCGGGTCAAAATAGCCTTGCGACCAAGAAAGGATCACGATTGGGGGTTGGCCTTGCTCGATTGAACCTTCGACTACGATTTGACGAGGGACTGTTGGTAAATCAACTGTAATTTCTTTCTCACAGCCTGTCAATACATAGACAATCAGTGCAATGGAAACAAATGAGAGAAAATTGTGAAACTTCATGGTACAAAGATAAGACTCACATCGGGGCGATTTACAAAAAACTGTACTTTTGCCGCGTGGTTAACGTTACCACAACTTGTAGCATTAACAATGGATGTACATCTCACTGAAGCAGGTGCAGCGCACGATGTGATTGCCCAAATGCAAAAGCTCGATCACGAACAAATCTTGTTCTGTCAAGATCGCGCGACTGGTCTTAAAGCCATTATAGCTGTTCACAACACAACCCTAGGGCCAAGTCTTGGTGGCACGCGCATGTGGAACTATGCAACAGAGGCCGAGGCCTTAACCGACGTTCTTCGCCTTTCTCGTGGAATGACGTATAAGAGTTCATTGGCGGGGTTGAATCTAGGTGGTGGCAAGGCTGTGATTATCGGTGATAGCCGTACCCAGAAATCAGAGGCGCTTTTTCGCCGCTTTGGCAAGTTTGTAAACAGTTTGGGAGGTAAGTACATTACAGCTGAAGATGTTGGTATTACCACACGCGACATCGAGTGGGTGAAAATGGAAACCAACCACGTCGCAGGTTTGCCCGAGTATGTGGGAGGTTCAGGAGACCCCTCTCCAGTAACAGCATACGGTGTTTACATGGCCATGAAGGCTTCTGCGCAGGAGCAATGGGGTTCTGATAGTTTAAACGGTAAGAAAGTTGTTGTTCAGGGTGTGGGCAACGTAGGTCGCCATTTGGTTGAGCACCTTGTGAAAGAAGGCGCGAAAGTAACTGTGAGCGATATCTTTGCTGACAACATTAAGCGAGTTGTTGATGCATTTGGCGTTGCGGTTGTTGCGCCAGAGTTGGTTTATGACATTGACATGGACATTTATGCTCCTTGTGCTTTGGGTGCAACAGTGAATGATGACACTTTGAATCGTTTAAAGTGCAGCATTATTTGTGGCGCCGCGAATAACCAATTGGCTGATGAGCACAAACATGGCATAGCCGTCATGGAAAAGGGTATTTTGTATGCACCTGATTATTTGGTCAATGCCGGCGGTATCATCAACTGCTATTGGGAAGTAATCGGATACAATCGCGATGCGGCTTTAAGTCAAGCTGAAAATATTTACAATACCACACGCGAGGTCTTGCAACGCTCGGCAAGCAGCAATCAGCCTACCTTCAAGGTTGCTAATCAAATGGCTGAAGCGCGTGTTGCGGCTATTGCTGGCATTCGAACCACGCGATAACGACGTAAAACGACTATATTTATCTCCACCACTAAGAACGAAAACATGCTCCTAAACAGAAGGCATCTCCGGATTAAAATCATGCAAAACTTGTACGCTCACTATACCGAGGGTTCAGGAGAAGCAGGCAAATCGGAGAAAGCGTTGTTTTTCTCTATCGAGAAGATGCACGAGATGTATCTTTATCTATTGACCTTGATCGTTGAGATGCAAGGTGCCGCGATTGAACGCATCGAGGCCGGAAGAAACAAGCAGCTTCCTACGCATGAAGATCTTCATCCAAATACGAAGTTCGTTACCAACCGCATCATTCGCAAGTTGGTAAACAGCAAGAATCTCAAGAAAGCCATTGATAAATCAGGCGTAAGTTGGGCTGATCAGCGCGATTTAATTAAGAAGGTATTTAAAGAGCTCATCACATCCGACGATTACAAGGAATATATGGAAAGCGAAGAACGTGGATTTGACCACGATCGTGAGTACCTCCTTCGTTTCTTCAAAAGGCATTTGATCAATATGGAGTTGCTTCATGAGTTTTTTGAAGAGAAGAGTATTTTTTGGAACGATGACCTCGATTTGGTCTCTTCGATGACTATTAAGACGTTGAAGCTCATCAAGGATGAAGACGATGACGTGGAATTGCTTGATTTGTGGAATCAAGAGGACACCGAAGAATACGACTTCACTGTGCTTTTGTTTAGAAAAACACTTGCTTTCGGTGAAGAAAGCGACCAAATGATTAGCGAAGCGGCTAAAAATTGGGAGCTAGACCGTATCGCTGTAATGGATATGGTGCTTATGAAGATGGCACTTGCTGAGGCACGGGTGTTTGAATCGATTCCGCTTAAGGTAACGCTAAACGAGTACATTGAACTGTCAAAGTACTATTCTACGCCGAAGAGCAATGGTTTCATCAATGGCGTACTCGATCAGTTATTTGATCGCTTGAAAGAATCAGGCCAGATTAAGAAAGTTGGAAGGGGGCTCGTGCAATGATGCGCATCTTCATTGTGCTTGGCCTTGCATGCGCATTGAGCAGCTGCAGCAATGAACCAGAAGCGATCACTACCGATATGGTTCATTTCCCGGGCACTGCCGGTGATGCTGTTGATTCACGTGACCAGCCTGGAATTTCATTTGAAGAGGCAGTGTTTAACTTTGGAAAAGTAGCTGAAGGCGAGGTTGTTAAGCACATCTTCGAATTTGAGAACACAGGAGATGCTCCTTTGGTGATTAGCAAGGTTGAGGCAAGCTGTGGATGCACCGTTGCGCGAGACTGGCCTAAAGACCCCATTCAGCCCGGCAAAAAAGGCACGATTGCCGTCGAATTTGACAGTAGCAAGCGCCCCGGATTTCAAAAGAAGACGATCACCGTTTTAGCGAATACCGTGCCGTCCAGAAATATAATCGAAATCCAAGGCGAGGTGGTTGGAGCACAAGCACAGCCTGAATAATCTGCATTCAAACGAGAAATAATCTTAGAAAAACATCATCCATGTTTACAACAATTCTATTGCAAGCTCAAGTTCCACAAGAAGGTGGCGGACTGTCATTTTTCATCCTCCTCGGGGGTATGTTCTTAATCATGTACTTCTTCATGATTCGTCCGCAAATGAAGCGTCAGAAAGAGGCTAAGAAATTCAGAGAGGCCCTTCAAAAGGGAGACAAGGTAGTTACAATAGGCGGCTTACACGGACGGGTGTTAGAGATCGATGACACGAGCGTGGTGTTAAGCATCGAGCAAGGAAAAGTGCGTGTTGAGAAATCAGCGCTTTCTGCTACCCAAGGTGTGAACGAGCAAGATTTGCAGAAGAACGCGAATTAAGGCGAGGTCAGCTTTGGTTGACCAATCCAACGATTCGTTTAACTTAGCGTCCCTAAACCCTTTCGGATGCGATCTCGTATTTTGTCGCTGTTATTGGCGCTAATCCCTATTGTTGTTCTTTTAGTCATGTTGAGCCTGGATGTTATTTACTTCGGGGCTGATTCGTCGTACGGTTCTAATCAGATCGCACTTTTATGCGCAGGGGCAGTAGCTGCAGGTATAGCCGTCGCCAGTGGCACGAAATGGGAAGTTCTCTATGATGGAATTGTAGAGAGTATTAAATCGGCCTTGGGGGCAATCCTAATTCTTTTATTGATCGGGGCACTTTCAGGTACATGGCTCATTTCGGGAGTTATTCCGGCCATGATTTACTATGGCCTTGAGGTACTCAACCCGAGTACGTTTCTCTTTGCCGCTTGCGTGGTGTGTGCCGTTGTTTCGCTTGCAACGGGCAGTTCTTGGGGTACAATCGGTACCGTTGGTGTCGCATTAATGGTGATTGGCCAAACGCTCGGTATTGGTGAAGGTTGGATTGCAGGAGCTATTATTTCAGGGGCGTACTTCGGCGACAAAATGTCTCCGCTTTCAGATACGACGAACCTCGCTCCTGCCATTGCCGGAACTGATTTGTTCACGCACATTCGGTACATGACCATTACAACGATACCGTCGATGATTGTTGCCCTTTTGGTATTCCTCATCGCTGGATTTATAGTCGATCGCAATGAAGGCATAGTCTCTGTGGAGCAGATGCAGCTTGCGATGGAATCAAAGTTTAACCTTGGTTGGTGGTTGTTTCTTGTGCCCGTTGGTGTAATTGTGTTGATCGCACGAAAGATGCCAGCGATGCCGGCCTTATTCATTGGAACATTGATCGGAGGCGTGTTTGCGATAATCTTTCAACCTGAAATCATCACGGAACTTGCGGGAGGTAGCTTCAGCTTTGCACGCTCGGCCTACATAACCATTATCAATGCGATGTCTATTGCAACAGCAATTGAGACGGGCGATCCAATTATTAATGATCTCATGTCAACCAAAGGAATGGCAGGTATGATGAATACCATTTGGTTGATTTTATGTGCTCTCACCTTTGGTGGCATCATGTCTGCTGCGGGCATGTTGCAACGCATTACATCAGCTATTTTAAGTGGGGTAAATTCGGCTGCGGGTTTGGTCGCTGCCACTACTGGCACTTGTGTAATGTTCAATGTTTTGGCTGGCGATCAATATTTGGCCATCGTAGTTCCTGGTAGAATGTTTGCGAAGGCCTATCGCGATCAAAACCTTGCGCCTGAGAACTTAAGCCGCACACTCGAAGACAGTGGTACAGTAACTTCGGTGCTCATTCCATGGAACACTTGCGGCGTTGCACAAGCTTCGATGCTTAAGGTGGCAACATTTGCGTATGCGCCGTATTGCATTTTCAACATTGTGAGTCCGCTTATGACCATCCTTTTTGCGATAATGGGGTGGCGTATTAGGCGTTTGGAACCTCCGGCGACTGAACACCAATAAAAATTTCTGGTTATAGCACCGAGAAAGGTGTTTTCACCATCCAATACGGCACTCTAAAAGCATGCAAACATCTTCAATTGATACTGCACCTGATCAAGAAGCATACGACGGACTTCAAGACAATTGCATTCGGGTTACTGGCGCCCGGGAGAACAACTTACAAAACATTGACGTTGTTATTCCGCGAGAGAAGCTCGTTGTAATTACGGGGTTGTCAGGTTCTGGTAAATCGTCGCTTGCTTTTGATACGTTGTATGCAGAAGGCCAGCGGCGATATATCGAAACCTTTTCGGCCTACGCGCGTCAGTTTCTCGGCGGTATGGAGCGCCCAGATGTCGACAAAATTTCGGGCCTTAGCCCTGTAATCGCGATTGAACAAAAAACGATTTCGAAAAACCCGCGATCAACCGTGGGTACAATTACTGAGGTGTATGATTTCATACGCCTCATGTTCGCACGAGCTGGAGAAGCCTACTCTTCAGTAACTGGAGAGAAGATGGTGCGTTATTCAGATGACCAAATCGTTGATTTAATTCTATCATCGTTTGCTGGTGAGAAATTGCTCTTGTTAGCCCCATTAGTCAAGGGAAGAAAAGGACACTACCGAGACCTCTTCGAACAGGTAATGAAGCAAGGTTACCTCCGCGCCCGAGTCGATGGAGAATTGGTCGAGTTGGAAGCCAATTATAAGGTTGACCGCTATAAAATACACGACATTGAGGTTGTAATTGACCGAATCGTTGTTGATTCCGCTGATCGAGCACGTCTCTTGAACTCGATTCAAACAGCATTGAAAATGGGCAAAGGCCACATGATGATCATGCAACCTGATCGCCAACTCATTCGCCACTTTAGTCGGTTCTTGATGTGCCCAACGTCAGGAATTAGCTATGCAGAGCCCGAACCCAATTTGTTTTCATTCAACAGTCCGTACGGCGCATGCCCCACCTGCAATGGGCTTGGCGAGGTTGCAGAGGTTGATTTGGCTAAAATCATACCTGATTCAAGCAAGAGTGTGAAGCAAGGCGGGCTTGCCCCTCTTGGAGAGGTTAAGGAAAGCTGGGCCATTGATCAAATTGAAGCACTGCTTACAAAGCATGGGTTCGATCTCAAAACCCCCTTGGGCGATTTGCCTGAGCATGTGGTGGGTGAATTGTTATATGGCCGTGAAGAAGCACTCACAATTCAACCCAAAGGCAGACCAACTTACAGCATCAAGTACGAAGGCATTGTTGGTGTGGTAACCAGTGCTGCTGAGCGTGAATCTAACCCCGCTTTGAAGCGTTGGGCCATGGGGTTCATGAATAAAAAGACATGCGAGACTTGCAGTGGGTCACGTTTGAAAAAAGAAGTTGAGTATTTTAAAATCGGGGGTGAATCCATTAACAACCTCGTAAAATGGGATTTGGGTAGGCTAAAGCTCTGGTTCGATGGCTTGGGTGATAACCTCGACGAGCGACAACAGACCATTTTAAGGGAATCTTTAAAGGAAATTCGGGCGCGCATTGGCTTTTTGCTCGATGTAGGCCTTGAATATTTGACATTAAATCGGAGTGCACGAACATTGTCAGGTGGAGAGGCTCAACGGATACGCTTAGCCACGCAAATAGGCAGTAAATTGGTAGGAGTGTTGTACATTCTCGATGAGCCGAGCATTGGATTGCACCAGCGTGATAACCGCCGATTAATCGATAGCCTGAAGTCACTTCGTGATGCTGGCAATACGGTGATTGTAGTTGAGCATGATAAAGATATGATGCTCGAAAGCGACCATCTCATTGATATCGGCCCAGGTGCTGGCATCCATGGCGGGAGGATCGTGGCGCAAGGCAGTCCGACTGAACACTTGGCGGGCGATAGTGTCACAGCGAAATATTTGTCAGGCGAATTACGTGTCCCCATCCCGCCGATTAGGCGGAAAGGAAACCGAAAAAAATTAACCCTGACCGGAGCAAATGGACACAACCTGCAGCAGGTTAACCTCACATTGCCCTTAGGTAAGTTCATTTGTGTAACCGGTGTATCAGGAAGCGGGAAATCGTCGTTGATCAACCAAACCCTATACCCTATTCTGCATAATCATTTCTACGAAGAAACGCGAAAGGCGCTCGATTACAAGAAAATAACTGGGATTGACAACATCGATAAAGTGATTGAGATCGACCAAAGTCCGATCGGACGAACACCACGCTCCAACCCTGCAACGTATACAGGAATTTTCAATGAAATTCGCAATTTATACACACGGCTGCCCGAAGCGAAAGTTCGAGGTTACAAGCCGGGACGCTTTTCATTCAACGTCAGCGGCGGTCGATGTGAAACCTGCAAAGGCGGCGGTGTGCGTGTAATTGAAATGAATTTCTTGCCCGACGTTTATGTGGAGTGTGAAACCTGTTTGGGTAAGCGCTACAATCGGGAAACGCTCGAGGTTCGTTACCGCGGAAAATCAATTGCTGATGTACTCGACATGACCATTGAAGACGCCGTGCCGTTTTTTGAGAATATTCCATCGATTCACCGAATTACCACCACGTTGCGCGATGTGGGCTTGGGTTACATTACCCTCGGGCAGCAAAGCACTACCCTTTCAGGCGGCGAAGCACAACGGGTAAAACTGGCCAGTGAACTTTCGCGACGGGGAACAGGCAATACCCTTTACATATTGGATGAACCAACGACAGGCCTCCATTTCCAAGACGTGCAGATGTTGATCGACGTTTTGAACCGTTTGGTTGATCAAGGAAATACAGTTTTGGTTATTGAGCATAACCTTGATGTCATCAAAGTTGCTGACCATGTCATTGACATTGGGCCTGAAGGTGGCCAAGGAGGAGGTACGATTGTTACTGAAGGAACGCCCGAAGATGTGTCAAAAAATCAGAAAAGTCACACCGGACGATACCTTGCCGTCGAGTTGGATGCTTAAATGATGTATTTTTCACCGCAATTGTAGCAAAATGGAAAAAGGTAAAAGTGTTGAATCGAAATTCACGCCCCGTTCTTGGAACGAAATAAAATCGAACGATTCATGGTCAATTTTTAAGATCATGTCGGAGTTCGTGGAAGGATATGACAAACTCCAGCAAATTGGTCCCTGCGTTTCGATTTTCGGAAGTGCACGAACCAAGCCTGGCTCGCCTTACTATAAAATGGCTCGGGTTATTGCACGCATGCTCGTTGAAAAGGGCTATGGCGTAATTACAGGAGGCGGCCCGGGTATCATGGAAGCGGGAAATCGCGGCGCTGCGGATGGCGGTGGAACATCTGTCGGCCTGAACATTGAATTGCCTTTTGAGCAGAAAGGTAACCCGTGGATTGACCACGACAAATCGATCAATTTCGACTATTTCTTTGTTCGGAAGGTGATGTTCGTGAAGTATTCTCAGGGCTTCATTGTTATGCCTGGCGGGTTTGGTACGTTGGATGAACTCTTTGAGTCAATGACGCTTATTCAAACGCATAAAATCGGACGATTCCCGATTATTCTTGTGGGTCGGAGTTTCTGGTCGGGTTTGATTGATTGGGTGAAAAGCACGTTGCTCGAGCGCGAAGGAAATATTTCAGCCAAAGACCTTGAACTGTGGGAGGTTGTGGATACAGCCGAAGAAGCGGTCGAGGTAATCGACCGCTTCTACAGCCAGTATCTGCTTAAGCCAAACTTCTAGTTTTTCGAATATACTCAGGAAGTGTCAGCGAGGTAAGAATCACGATGAATGCAACCGGCAACAACCAACCGAGTCCAATGGGGCTTTGAGGGTTTCGGCCTGAACGGCCGGATGCACCTCCAATCGGCACGAATTCGTTGCGATCTTCACCGATTATGCGCTTGCCTTGGTTCTCCCAACCGGTTAGCGCTGCGAGTTCTTGTTGCTCCAGTTTACGACGGTCTTGGAGGCGCTCCAGGTACTTTTGGCCCGCTTCGCAAGACATGTCTCCTTGCGCAGGATGCGTCATGACATAGCGGCATTGGTAGCGCTCTGTATTTGGCGTCACTTGAAAGTTCAAGTCTTGCGGAAACTTGTCGCGTTCATACCGCACATGCAATCGAGTGAAAAAGGCTTGGCTTGAGAAGTTTTGATCAGTTAACCATGTTGCGCCTGCTTCACGAAGATCATACACAATGGGTGGCGGACCTATGCAAGGATCGCATTTCATGGGGTTTTGCGGACTTACATCCCATGCGTATTCGAGAAATACGGTGTTTCTTCCCTCCTGCTTCCAAGCTTTGTCAAACAGGGCTTTGTAAAACTCACCGAATTGAGGTTGCACCGAAAGCGGGATGTTGCGATCTGTAGGCAGTTTGGCTGTTCGGTAATTGGTGCACTCAATGCGACCTTGCTTGGTAATGGCATAAACGATCAGATCTTGTGGACCGTTCGCATTGGCCATGCCCAGGCGGATAGGCAGCATGAACTTGTCTGACTCATAAGTAATTTGAATAGGCGACAAATATTCAGAGTTCATGCGTGCGAATTGATCAAGGTTGACCTTCACCACGAAGAATTTCATATTCGATTTGATGTACGGATCAAGCACCTCATTGGCTTGAGCGGGGATGCTATAGCCATTTTGAGTGAGCCAAGTGCGTAATCCGTTCGATTCATTGGCCGATAGAATCAAAATCTCGTATTCGCCAACCTCATAGCGTGCTTCAATGCGGACTCCCAACTCACGGTCTTCAGTGACAGACTCCTGCATACTGAAATCAGCACTCGTGGGCATGACAGACCGCTCAGACAGGTTATAGGTGTATTGAAAACATGGATTCTCGTCGTAGTACTCAACCAAACGTGGTGCTGAATAATCGCCCAACTTGTCGAACAAACCGCGGTGCATTACGCGTATGTCGTTCTTTTGAAGCAACACGGGGACCGGTACAACCATAGCAAAGTCTGCAGCATCGCCTTTAAAGTCATTCGACATGGTCACCGTGGTGCGGTTGCCATCACGGACCAAAATAACTTCTGACTTGTTATTGAAGAGTTTTGCGCCTGCATTGGCCACATAGAACCCGCAGAAGGCCTGAGCTTGATAGCTGCTGATTGCAGCGGCTACCAACATGAAAATTGAAAGAATTGTTCTCATATAACTGGTTTTATTACAAATGATTATAAGCATAATTTTAAACTACCACTTGAAGCCTCGTGAGCGAAAAAAGTGATCGAGAAAAGCTGTGATGGGTGATGCAAAAAACAAGGCCCAAATTGGAGCTGTATGGAGTTGGAAATAGCTTGTTAAAACGAAAGCGATTACGGCTATACCCGAAGCCCATGCTAAGCGCGCATACCGATGATTGGGCGTTGTGCGCGGATCTGTAATCATGAAAAAGGTGAAAAGTAAGATGCTCCCATTGGTCATCTTGTGCATAAGCCACTCCACATCCCAGCCGAGATACAATACACTGCGAAGGAACTCCAGTCCTAACAAGGTCAGGAAGAAACTCAATGAAGTATCAATACGCCCTACACGTGCAAGGATCATGAGCGCCGAAACAGCGAAGAAAAAAATGAGCATGGTACTATTGCCCCATTGGCCAGGACTAACCCATGCGTCACCGGTAAGCAGAATCGGAATGATGATACCGAAATTCGCCGGATTGAAAATGTGTTTTCCTTTATACTGGATGATGTATTTTGAGCCGATAGCGAGTGCAGGCGCCAAAACCCATAGCCAAGGGGCAGAACTGTAGAAAAGCAATGAAAGCCCCAAACCAGTAATTGCGCCACTCTTCAGCGCATTCCAAGGCAGCTTCAAGGCTGTGATAGCAAGTGACTGAACCACCAAGGCTGTGGTAATGATCACGGCAACCCGCAACACTTGATCGTTCCAGCCTAAATTGCTGATTCCATAGATGAGAAAAGAACCTAATGCCGCGATTTGAAAGGCACGAGGATCGATCAATTGGCGGATGTTTGAAATCCGGCTTGCTGGCGCATTTTGAAGAATGGGTGTGGCCATAACTGTTTTGTTTATGACCACCTGTACACCTTAAATTATGATGCGTTCAACTTATGCATAAAATTTTAATTAAATTACTGATTACCAATGATATAAATTGATAAAAAAAACGCCGGGGAGTATCCCGGCGTTCGTAAAGTCAGTTTGAACTGTGTAATTATACAATGCGCACCGTCCACCCTTTTGTATCAGCGACACGGCCTTTTTTAATCGCATCCAATTCCTTTGCTGCACGTTGGGCGAATGTCCACTCAGAAAATGGAGGCATTTCGTAATCCGTATCTTCGTAATTGATGGTGCGAATAGCAGCGATCGTCGCCGCTGTGCCGGCACCGAATGCTTCATGCAACTCGCCTTGCTTGAGGAGGTTGATAACTTCAGCAACTTCGACGGGACGTTCTTGTACATCGTAGCCCCAATCACGCGCCAATTCGACAACACTTTCTCGGGTCACCCCTTGCAGAATGGTATCGCTAATTGCTGGTGTGAAAATGGTATTTCCTGAACGGAAAATGATGTTCATCGTACCCGATTCTTCAATGTATTTGTGCTCAATGGCGTCGGTCCAAATCAATTGCTGGTAGCCTTTGTCTTGTGCCAATTTAGCAGGATACAGAGCTGCGGCGTAGTTACCCGCTGCTTTTGCAAACCCTGTACCGCCGCGCACTGAACGTGAAAATTTTGTCTCAATTTTCACTCGAACGTCACCGGCATAGTACTTTCCAACTGGGCAAGTAAAAATCATGAATCGGTAAGATTCAGATGGTTTTACTCCGATGTATTCATCGGTTGAAATCATGAAGGGTCGAACGTAAAGCGAAGCCTCTGGAACGCGAGGAACCCATTCTTGATCAAGCGCAATGAGCTGCATCAAAGCCTCATGGAAGGTCTTCTCGTCCATTTGAGGCATACACATGCGTTCCGCTGAACGGTTGAATCGTTTGATGTTACGATCTGGTCGAAAGATGAAAATATTGCCCGAGTCGCCTCGAAACGCTTTCATGCCCTCAAAAATTGCTTGTCCGTAGTGAATTACCGACGCTGCGGGGTTCAAGCTTAGATTTTGAAAAGGAATAATTCGTCCCTTCTCCCATTTCCCTTCCTTAAAATCCATCACAAACATGTGATCAGAGAAGACCCTTCCAAATGGAAGGTCGTTGAAATTAACTTCGGGAAGACGCGACTTTTCGACGCGTTGAATATCAAAAATTGTCTCAGATGCTATCATCGTCCTGTCATTTAGGCCTGATGGAGGATATACCCCAAAAGCAGGCATTCTTTATTGCCCGTGCGAAAATACGTAACACAGTCTGGAGGTGCAATGTTTACGGTCACAATAACCGTTAAGCTAGGCCGACAAATCAGGAGAAAACAAGAATTTATTAGGGCTGACCAACTGAGACTTAACTGCATACATCACAATGGCAGCTGTGTTGTTCACCCCCAATTTTTGCATAATATTTTTTCGGTGGGTGGTCACAGTGTGTGCACTCAGGAAGAGTTTCTCAGCAATTTGATTATTGGTGTATCCTTCGGCAATCAGCGTGATCACCTCGACTTCACGTGGAGATAAGGTTACAGGTTCACAACTGAACTCGCGAATATCCAGGTCATCTACATTAATCGATTCTTTTCGAATCGACTCCAAGATTTGACCGCAAAAGAACTTGCCACCGATGCCTGTTTCTTTCACCGAATCAATGATTTCATGGATGTCGCAGTCTTTCTTCACATAGCTATCAATCCCCGCGCGCAGAGCATTGACAATGGTATGGCCTGACTGTTCTTGTGTGATTGCGACGAAGCGCACTTTAGGAGCCACATTTCGAACTTGCGGCACCGTATCGATCGTGAAACCTTTCGACAAAAAGTCGATGAGGACGACATCCGGCCGAAAGGCCGAGACCAAATCAATTAAAGCGAGCTCATGCTCGGCTTCTCCAACGACGTGTACTTGTGCTTCGCTTTGAAGTATGCTCATCAAGCCGCACCGAATAATCTGATTGCTATCTGCTATGACGACGTTGATCTTGCTCACTTTATTTAAATTGGTTCTAAATAACAAAGGTAGGTTACAATGCGATTAAAACCAAGGTTAATTTTTCACAAGTAAGGCGAAGCTGGTTTGGCCTCAACCTGAAATGTAACACCTTCAGCTGCCAGTCTCGTTTGTGGAAATTCAGCTTGGGCCTCAAGCAACAAAACGGACTCATCGAGGTAGCGGGCTGAAAAGTGGCCAATAATGAGCCGATGAACCTTTGCTTCACGCGCAACCCTGCCCGCCTCTAAGGCTGTAGAGTGATGGGTTTGCTGTGCTCTGAGCTTCATTTCGTGCAGAAAGGTGGCTTCATGGTAAAGTAAATCGACACCTTGAACAGCGGAAATTACCTTGTGCGAAAACTTTGTATCTGAACAAAACGCATAGGCACGAACTGGAGCGGGCATATCGGCCCATTTTCGCCATGCGATGAACGAACCGTCAGCACGGTTAATGTCGCGTCGATTCTTGATCGTCACAATTTCTTCTACCGTGAGTTTTAACTGCTGAATCACACTTTGACTCACTTTCGGTTTTCGTTCTTTTTCTCGAAAGATAAAACCTGCGCACGTGATGCGGTGTTCGAGCGGGAATGCCAACACTTCAAGGCTATTATCTTCAAAAATAACCTCTGGCGTTTTCACATCGAGTGCATGGAATTCGATCGGAAAACTGAGGTACATCTCCCCTACGCGCTGGTGCACGTCAATGATCTCTTTGAGGCCTTCTGGAGCGAATAAATGCAGCGCTTTTTTTCGTCCGAGCAAATGCATGGAAGACAACAAGCCTTGAATGCCGAAATAGTGATCGCCGTGCAAGTGCGAAATGAAGATATGATCAATGCGCTGCATTTTAATTTTGTAGCGCCGCAGTTGCATTTGAATACCCTCGCCACAATCGACTAGAAAGTACTTATCGTGCAAGTTTACCACCTGACCGGTGGGATGGTGCCGCAGCGTTGGAGTTGCTGCTCCACAACCCAATATGGTTACTTCAAAATTCACGTTCTGCGGTAAAAAAAAGGCCGCTCACAAGAAGTAAGCGGCGCTTTTCATATCCATGCGATAAATCTTAGCGATTGATCACCATTCGTTTAGTAATTCGTTTTCCGTCTACATCTATACTGTAGAGATACAATCCTCCGGCGAGTTGGCTAACTGGCGCGGTAAACTCGTTGTATCCTACATGACCTCTGAACTGTTCAGCGATCACAACCTCACCCAAGAGATTGACTACAGTGAAGTTCACATTTCCTGACTTTTCAAGTGTAATTGGAAAGCGAGCAACATCAATGGCTGGGTTTGGAATGTTTTGGCCCAAAGTAAGGGTGAAATTCTCTTGTTTCGGGGTTGATATTTCACCGTTCACGACAAAGGTGTATTGATCGAAAGAAACGGGTTGCGAGATTAAAATTCCAAAAACAGTTGTATACCCGAGTACTTCAATTACAAGGTTGAACTCACCCGGAGTAGTTGGCGTGCCAGTGAGTGCAGCGCAGTATTGGTTGCCTCCAATGAACGTGCAAGGGTCAGGAGAATCACCCGCATTGTTGCACGCAATTTCTAAGCCCATTTGCTCCAAGGTGTAGCTGGTTCCACCCATGTTGAATGTAACAGTGATGAGTTGCACAGAATCGATTGGGGCACCTTGTGGCAAGGTTTCATCAATGTCAGATGCGTCGGTTGGAACCTTGATATGAATAATGTCGGTGTAAGCAACACCGACTTGGCCAACTTCGAACGATTCTCCGAGAACTGGGTCAGGAGAAACGCCGAATGGTTCGGCACCAAAATCATAATCGGCTTCGCACTGCGCAGCAGCGACAAATGCAATGGCAATGAGAGAGAGGCTGAGTAAAGTTTTTTTCATAAAACAGATTGTAAGGATAAGTCAGCAAATTAATTTTCGAGGTCGCGTTCTACCTCTTCCATGTAAACCAAATCAACGGCCTCATTTACCGTTGGTGTAATTTTTAACACCGAATCAAGCTGTGAAATCGTAATGAGCTTCTCCACCGTGCCTTGCAAACCACAGAGTACAAAAGTACCTTGGTTATCGCGACACAAGCGATTAGCAACCAATACAGCGCTCAAGCCAGATGAATCACAATAGCGTGTTTCAGACATATCAAGGATGATATTCTTCACACCGCTCTTATTGACCATCACGAGTTCTGATTTGAGTTCAGGAGCTTGCAATGCATCGAGTTTATCAACCTTCGTTTTTACGATGGTTACTTTATCACGTTCTTCAATTTCAAATTTCATACAAAGGTGGATGTTGAAGTGCTAAAGATAAGATTTTTTCATTTTCAGAAACCAAGCTTATTTTCTGCCAATTTTAGCAGCGAGTAAGTATAAGACGGCCATTCGAATTGCCACTCCATTCTCGACCTGATCAAGGATGATAGCGTTTTGACTATCAGCAACTTCACTCGTGATTTCTACACCGCGATTAATGGGCCCGGGGTGCATCACTACAACGTCTTTTGACAATGCGATGAGTTTGTCTAGGGTTAATCCGTACTGCATGGCATACTCCCGAATGGAAGGAAAATAGCGCACATCTTTCGCATCGCCTTGGCGTTCGAGTTGGATGCGCAACATGTTCACAACATCGCACCATGCGATTGCTTCTTCCAGTGAATGTGTAACCTCAACACCCAGTTCACGAATGTGTTTCGGGATGAGTGTCGCCGGACCACAAACCATTACTTCGGCACCTAGTTTTTTGAGGCAGTGGATGTTCGAAATAGCCACCCGTGAATGCAAAATATCGCCGACAATGGCAACCTTCAATTGGTTGAAACGATCACCCAGGCGTTCGCGCATAGAGTATGCATCAAGCAAGGCTTGTGTAGGGTGTTCATGGGTGCCATCGCCTGCATTGATAATGGTTGTATTTACACGTTGAGCCAAAAACTGGGCTGCTCCAGGGTCAGGATGGCGCATAACCACCATATCTACTTTCATCGCGAGGATGTTGTTGACCGTGTCAACCAAGGTCTCCCCTTTGCTTACCGACGAAGACGAAGCGGAAAAGTTCACCACATCTGCTGAGAGCCTTTTCTCAGCCAATTCGAAAGAAAGCCGGGTTCGGGTTGAATTCTCGAAGAAGAGATTGGCAACGGTAGTGTCGCGCAGCGACGGTACTTTTTTTATGGGACGATTGATGACTTCTTTGAACTCATCTGCTGTTTTGAAGATCAGTCGAATATCATCGGCTGTTAGGTCTTTAATCCCTAAAAGATGTTTAACGCTGAGTGCTGCCATTAACTTTTGTTCGTCTGAAGTTCTACAAGGTCTTTGCCACCGATTTCCTTCCAAGAAACCGTGACGCGCTGGCTATCAATTGAATCAACGGCCTTGCCTACGTATGATGCTTCGATGGGGAGTTCTCGACTAAAGCGTCGATCAATCAGCACAAGTAATTCTACCGCGTCAGGCCGTCCAAACGAAAGCATGGCATCGAGTCCCGCGCGGATGGTTCTTCCGGTATACAATACATCATCGACCAAAATAACCTTTTTGCCTTCGATGAGGAAATCAATTTCAGTATTACTGGGTGCAAGCGGTTTATCACGTCGTCTGAAATCATCTCGAAAGAATGTTACATCCAGATCGCCAATTTCGATTTGTACATCAGGGAGAATGGTCTTGATTTTATCGTGAATTCGGCGGGCTAAGAAAACCCCACGGGGTTGAAGACCAAGAATGACCGTTTCGCTGAAGTCGCGGTGGTTTTCGATCAATTGGTGCGCCAATCGATCGACGATCAGATTAAACTGTACGGGGTCAATGAGGACAATGGGCTTCATCGGCAGTAAAGATACTTTATATTTTGCCTTTCAAACAAAAAAGCTAAAAAGCAAAAACCCCACGACAAGCGCAGGGTTTTTGGTATTTTAAAAGGAAGCAATTACGCCTCGCCTTTTTCTTCAGATGCTTCGTCAGCTTCAGGAGCTGCATCGGCTTTCGGTGCTTTCTCGGCTTTTGCAGGCTTGGCAGTTTCTTCTGCCTCACCTTCCATTTGCTCTTTCAATTGAGAAAGAACCCCAAGATCACCGAGGGTAGTACGCTCAGCTTTTTGATTCACTTCGCTCACCGCTTTTGACATATTGCCGCCGCCGCTGTTGCCACCTTGACGTTCGCCTTTTGCAGGTGCTTTCTTTTCTTTACGCTCTGGCGCATCTTCGAAGGCACGGGTGTGAGAAACTGTAATTCGCTTTGCGTTTTTGTTGAACTCGAGCACAACAAAGTCTGCCGTATCTTCCAACTCAAGGTTGCTGCCGTCTTCTTTGCGAAGTTGTTTCGCTGCACAGTATCCCTCAACTCCGTAAGGGAGAGCGACTACTGCTTGGCTACCTTCTTTGCGAATGACGGTACCTTGGTGGACTGATCCTACATCGAATACATCTCCGAAGACATCCCATGGGTTTTCTTCGAGTTGTTTGTGACCGAGGCTCAAACGACGGTTTTCTTTATCGAGTTCAAGTACAATTACTTCGAGCACATCACCGATCGCACAGAATTCAGATGGGTGCTTCACTTTCTTCGACCAGCTGAGGTCAGAAATGTGAATCAATCCATCGATTCCTTCTTCCAACTCTACGAATACGCCGAAGTTGGTGAAGTTACGTACTGTAGCTTTGTGACGTGATTCAACTGGATATTTGCCTTCGATGTTTTCCCATGGATCTGGCATCAATTGCTTCATACCCAAAGACATCTTGCGGTCATCACGGTCAAGTGTAAGCACTACTGCTTCTACTTCGGCTCCAACGCTCAAGAAGTCTTGCGCACTTCGCAAGTGCTGTGACCACGACATTTCTGAAACGTGGATCAAACCTTCAACACCTGCTGCGATTTCAACAAACGCACCGTAGTCAGCAAGAACTACAACTTTACCTTTCACTTTGTCGCCAACGGTAACGTTTTCGTCAAGTGCATCCCAAGGATGTGCAGTAAGCTGTTTCAAGCCGAGCGCAATACGTTTCTTATTGTCATCAAAGTCGAGGATAACCACGTTGATTTTCTCATCGAGGGTAACCACTTCTTCAGGGTGATTGATACGGCCCCAAGAAAGGTCTGTAATGTGAATCAAACCATCGACACCGCCGAGGTCAACAAATACTCCGTATGAAGTAATGTTTTTCACGATACCTTCAAGTACCTGACCTTTTTCAAGACCACCTATAATTTGCTTCTTCTGTTCTTCAAGTTCAGCTTCAATCAACGCTTTGTGCGAAACAACGACGTTTTTGAATTCTTGGTTGATTTTAACAACCTTGAACTCCATCTGCTTACCTACGAACTGATCGTAATCACGAATTGGCTTAACATCAATTTGAGAGCCTGGCAAGAATGCTTCGATACCGAATACATCAACGATCAAACCACCTTTGGTACGGCACTTAACCTCACCGGTGATAATCAAGTTTTTCTCCATTGCATCGTTCACATCATCCCATGCGCTGTGAACGCGGGCGGTACGGTGTGATACAATCAACTGACCATTCATGTCTTCCTGACGCTCAATGAACACAGGAACAACATCTCCAGGCTTCAAATTCTGGTTGTAACGGAACTCTGAAGTTGGAATAACACCTTCTGACTTGTAGCCGATGTTAACAACAACCTCTTTCTTACCTACTGAAATCACAGTGCCTTTCATCACCTCTTTCTCTTTGATCAAAGAAAGGGTATCACCATACATGGTTTCAAGACGTGAGCGCTCTGCTTTATCGTAACCTTCTTCTCCCCCCTGGAATTTATCCCAGTCAAAAGCTTCAGGAGCTACGTTGCTCACACCCAAGGTTTCGTTCCAGTCTGCCTTCACCGGAGCCGAAAAATCGGCTTGGTCGTCATCTTCTTCTTCTACTTCATCTTCAATCGATGAACCAAAAGCTTCAACAACATCTTCGGTAGACTCAACTACATTAGACTCTTCCGCAGGGGTAGCTTCTTGCGAAACTTCCAACTCCGGGTTTACATTTTCTTCAGCATTTTCAGCTGAAGTGTTTATTTCTTCTGCCATAAGGCTTTACTTGTATCTTGTTTCTCAGCCGGTAATAAACAAGAGGGTTATACATTCACCGCTAACCGGACACGGTACGAATTGGGCGGCAAAGGTAGTAAATTAATCCTGAGTCAGATACAGTAGAGCAAAAAAGCTAGTGCTGCACCATCAATTTAATGCGATAATATCCATCCACAATAAGGATGTACATGCCTGCAGCCATGCCTTCGGTGCTGAGGTAGTCTTGATTATTGATCGACTTAACCATCCTGCCGGAGGCAGAAAACACATCACACTGCACGGTTTTATCGAAACGCACTGGGGAACCAGCAACAACCGGATTCGGGTATACGTGTAAAACTGGTGTCTCTGCTTCAAGAACATTGATCGTTGCACCATTGTTCGAGGCCTCAGGAGTAGTCTCTACAAAGAGCACCCACTCAGGTTCACCATCGACAAATCTTCCGAACGATGTGTCCGCATATTGCTGTGTCCATGAAATCTGGTCAATAATTGTAAATGCATCTGGGCCGCGCAGTACCAACCATTCACCGACGCTACTCAATTTAAAGGAAGCATGATTGTGAGCTGTTTCAGGTACGCCATCCGCCCAGAATAGTTTAAATCCATTGGCGGGAATTACCGTTAAATTCCCGGATGTTTCAGGAACACGCCATTTGTCAGGATTACCCGGATTGTCACTAATGTAGTACCCTGCGACATCCACATCAAAATCGTTCGGATTGTAAATTTCAAACCAATCATCGAGGTCGCCGTTGAAATCTGTTATTCCCGTTAAATTAATCGTGAGCAACTCATTGATATAAAGTTGTGGCGGGTGAATTACGACCAGTGTATTTGACGCGCGTGGGGTTGGGTCGTCAAATATGATACTTGACGCGCCGCCATCGGTCGAACGTCCGTAAGAAACCCCAGCCGTCATCGAGGTGTACGTGTATGCATTAACCACTGCCTCATCAGGTCCGCGTAGGGTAATTGTACCTCCTTGTAAAGGGAGGTTAAAATTCATGTGTTGCGGCCCTTGCTCGGGTGAATTGTCGCCCCAAAAAATGCGAAAACCTCCTGCAGGAATGGTTGTATTTACAGGGTCGTTTGAAGGAAACTGATATTGCAGTGGATTTCCTGCCGAAACAGAGACGAAGTATCCTGCCAAATTAACTTGGGTTGCATTCGGGTTGTAAATTTCAAACCAACGGTCATTCTCTCCAAACTCATCAAGCCAGAACGGATGGTTATTGTTGATCATCACCTCGTTGATGAAGAGCAATTGATTCGGCAATTGGGTTTGCATGTTGGTTGCCAATGGCGTTGGTACATTAAAGTACACCCATTCATCACAACCGTCACATGCTCGTCCGAAACTAATGTCGCGCTGCTGAGGCCCAAAGGTTATTCCGTCAATAATCGTTACCCCGTCTGGTGCGACTAAAAAGATATCTTCTCCATCGGACGTTAAACTGAACCCCGCGTGGTTGGCTCCCTGGTCAATCATGTTATCGCACCAAAAAAGCAAATAACCTCCTGAAGGAACTGTAGTTACTGAAGGATCGGTATCCGGAATCAACCACTTCATGAGGTTGCTTACATTGTCGGTGAGATAGTATCCCGCAAGATCAATTTCAGCTCCCGGGTTATAAATTTCTACAAAGTCGTCAAACTCTAAGAATTCGTCAGCGTAAATACTGCCGTTCCGAGCCATAATTTCGTTGATATATAATTCTTGAGCTTGAACACCCAAGCTAAATACACCCAGAATGAGCGAATAAAAAAGCTTCATAGGATATAATTTACCTAGTGCGAAGTTAAGCAATGGTTACCAGAACTCTAAGTTCAGATTTTTCAGAACTTGGATTCAGAATGAGACCATACATCGCTTCTAAACTTTTAGTCGAGAAGGATCACCCTTTCGGCTCCCTGCTCTTGCAGGCCGGCAATTGCTCTTTCTGCCTCTTCTCGCGTTGCGAACTTTCGCGTTAAATAAACCGTTTCTTGTCCGCGCTTAACCTGATAAATGCCCCATGTTGACTCGAGCATCAACAAAGCACGCGCTGTTCCTGCCGGAACCTGCCCTGTAAACCCACCGATTTGCACTTGATACTTGGGTGATGTCGGGCTTTGGCTTACTTCCGTGCGAGCAGGCTCAATCGGCGCACTCGTGAGTGAGGCAACTGCTACCCGCTTCCCATCCACATAGGCCGTAACAAAAGCATCGCTGATCCCTGCAGTGCGAGCCTGTTCACGACGATTTTGAGCAGCAGCTACGTCATCATAAACCCCGGTGGTGTACCGAACCATACCATTTGAAAGCACTTCTGCCATGATTTCGCTGACATTGTATAAATCAGCCAACGATACCGGACGGCTATACACGCCTACTTGCACAGTGTAGTAAGTTCCTTTGCGATCGCGCCAATCACCTGCAAATTCAGGCAGTACAACGTTCGCTGTGCGCGTAGTTGGGTTTTCCGCCTCACGGCGAGATGGCGATGCCGCAGCTACACTTTCAGTATTCAATTGAGCGTTTGAGCTTGTGCCGCTAGCTGAATCTACCGCTGGGTTGGATGGCGCTGCCGCATTCGATGTGTTGTTTGATGTCGAGCTCTGATCAATTCGTGAAGATGCGACCACCAGGCCTTGCTCACTTTGGGCAGCCGTGATGCTGATCCGTTTGCCATCGCGATAGGCCACCACAAAGGCGTCTTTGTACCCGAGGTTGCGAATGCTTTGCTTGGCGCCATCAGCGGTCGAAAAATCAATGAAAATACCCGCCGTATAACGTGTTATGCCGTTATCAAGTCGTTCCCCAGCCAGCGGCGCAAAACGGTTGAAGTGATCTTGAGGAATCGGATTTCGGAATGCCCCAACTTGAACTTTGTACACAATTCCAGAAGGCATTGGTAAATCCACCGGAATCGGTTCTGCCGATGAATAAAGCGGTTGCTCTGTAAATGAAAACGCCGATTCGATGAGCACTTCAGGCAAAGCGAATAAATAACTCGAAATGTCAGGACGAGCAGCTGATGCTCGCGATGTATTCGCAACCGCCGCTGTTGAATTAATTTCAGCCGTATTTCCTGGAATAGCATCGGCTGAAGTGCTTTCTGGTGCTGTGTTTGCAGGCGTTTGCACCGAAACAGCAGGTGGGTTTTCAACAGCTCCGGGGCTGATTGCAACCTCAGCTAAACGCGCATCAGCTTCTGCGTTCACGGCTTTCACCAAGTCGCGAACTTCTGCCGAACGTACTTGAATCTCAGCATCTTTTTCCGCCAAACGCTCTTCTGCCTCACGCACCTCTTCATAGCGCACCTCAGCATTTCGGTAGAGGGTCTGGATTTCTGACTTGAGTCCCTCCTGCTCGGCTACATTCGTTGAAGCAAGGAAGGCATTCTCAAGCTTTTCAATACGCGTATTCAGTTTAGCATAGTCTGCTGCAGCCGCATTTCTGACTTCAGCCAATGCGCGGCGCTCAGCGAACAGAACCTCCATGGCAGCCGCTTGTTCTTCATAACGAACAACTGCTTCACTGGTGTACAAAGCAGACATCGCGTCAGGTGTGATCGGTTGGTCTCTTGTCACGTCTGACACAAGCGCTTCACTGGATTGCAATTCATCACTCGCCGGCGATTCAATCGCGACTACAGGAATAGCTTGGGGCAGATTCTTGCGGGCCGAACGAATTTCAGCGATACGTTCGTCATTTAAGCTTGTCGCTGCAGCTTGCTGTGTAATGGCGCTTTCTTGAGTGCTTGTCGCTTCTGTTGAGCCTGAAGAATTCGGTTCATTTGTACCTGTTTGATTCTGATCAGTAAGCGCTACCACTGCGACCGCATCTTGAATACCTTCAGTTTCTTGTGCAGATGCGCCCGTTGAGGTAGTTGGCTGTGAGTTCGTGGTGGCTCCTGAGGCTGCCACATCGTTTGAGGCCGTGCTTTGTTGTTCCAAAGCATCTGATAAAAGTAAATCGCCGCTGAGCACCAAAGCCAGCTGTTCTAGACTCAATGCTTTCAATCTGTCATCGGCGGCAATGAGGTTCAGTAAACGTTTTTGCACGGCCAAAGCTGCCAACTCAAGAGCCAAGGCTTCATTCATTGCGGCGCCCTTTTTAATGACGTCGCGCTCCTTCTCGTTTTCACGGCGCAAGGTCGCCGCTTCTTCAATGGCTTGTTCTGCCTTACGTTGTTCAATGGCCAAATGACTACCAATCAAAGCCCTTTGGTCATTGGTGAGTTCAGACGTCTGCCATGCTGTTTGAATCAATTCTTGCTGCGCGGTATATGTACGAGTAATATATGGCGCGGCCGCGAGCGACCGATCAACTTCGGCTGCAGCGCGGTCGGCGTAACGGGACTCTCGCTCCCGATCAAGTTTTTTGATCTTCGTTTGGTTCGTCTCATTGGCGAGGGCTTCATCAATTTGTTCGATTTCAACATCGCCTTGCTCA
>CAMCHP010000022.1 GCA_945874695.1 Chryseobacterium gleum | reverse complement strand
GCGTCAGCGCAGTTAGAGGTGAGCTCAAACACACAAGGATTTCTACTGCCACGGATGACCAAAACGGAAAGAGACCTTATCAGTGCCCCTGCACTTGGTTTGCTGGTTTTCCAAACAGATGACTCTCCAGGGTTTTATTTCTACGATGGAACCAATTGGGTAGCCATTTCGGGCTCAAATGGCGGCGCTAACTCAGGGAGCAATTCAAATACGTTGATTTATACAACAGATGGTTTTTAAAATAGGCCTAGGGGCTCAATTTGAAAAGTTATGAAAGGTATTGAACGATTGATGTTTATATTTTTGGTGAGTTTGAGCTGCGCAGCAAGTGCTCAAGGAAATCTTCAGTTCAACCAAGTATTGAAAATAACCGACACTGACCTTGTCGTTCCTGAGGGAAAGGTGTGGAAAATAGAGAGTTATTTGCAGTCTAATGTGGGGATATCGACGTCTGGCGTGGTAAGTGGTTGCGGCGATTTGAATCGAAATAGAGCGTTTTTTATTGATAATACGGCGTATTTCAGCCTCAATCTTGGAGGTTGGGGTGGAAGCAGTTTGCCCAACTCGGCAACAAACTACTTTCCTATTTGGCTTCGCGAGAATCAAACTGCTCGAACGAGCTGCCCGAGTGATTTTTTGAGCGTGATAGAGTTTAATATCGTTCCTTAGTTGTATGAAAGCTTTGAGTTATAAGTTTTTCCTCGCATGTGCTGGTTTGTTTACTGCCTTGACTTTAACTGCACAAGGCAACCTTCAATTTAACCAGGTGTTGAACATTGAATTCACCAGTGGGGTTGCTACAACCTGGACGGTGCCTGCCGGCAAAGTTTGGAAAATGGAGAACGTGCTGCTTGGTTCGCTCAATAATTACGCATGCATCACGTACAATGGAAATACCTATTATCTGCGCCAGCACAATACGTCGTCATCAGCATGGGATAACTTCCCGTTTTGGTTTGGTTCAGAACAGAGCTTTTCTATTGGTGGTTCATGTTCTTCGGGCCTATTGAGCGTGATTGAGTTCAATGTTGTCCCATAGCGGTAGTATGCATAAGTTGATCGTCTTGCTTGGTTTGAGTGCCCTTGTTTTGTCGGGGCAAGCGCAAGACACAACCTTGGTAAAGTTAGGGCTGGCAGGTACAAAACTTGTTGTTCCTGACAGCTGTTCTTGGCGCATTGAGCGTGTTTTCATCAGCTGCGGTGATAATTTCAACATCCAAGTATCAACGAACCATTTCAAGCCGATATACGCGGCAAAGGAAGATTTGATACTCCCGCTTTACATTGCCGAAATGGAGCTGCTCACGAACCGTGCCATGGTGAGTTACACGCTCAACATCATCGCCACGAAGGAGTAGTATGCCTTCACCACATCCTTGTGCGTTCAGTTGAAATGAGCACCTGAGTTGCTTCTAAAGGGATGAACCGTTTACAGCGATTGACTCCTGCATGTCACCCGTACGCTTGGGAAGAATTGACAATGCGTAAAGTAAAACACTCCGAATTTGTAAAGCAAAACGCTCTTAACCAATAAAGTAAGGCAGTCGCATCGCGAAACAGGCTCGCGGGCAGTCGCCCATCCACCCGCTAGGGTGCAAAACCCAAAAACAGAGGGTGTATGTTTAGCGCACGCAGGGTTTTGAAACCAAGCTTGGTCAAATCAATTTTCGCAGAATGCTCATCACGCCCCGCTCGATGTCGGCGTAGTTGCTGTCGGCTTCGAAAATGGCCCGTATTTCACCAAGTAAACGTTCTTGATCAGCTGCGGTAGGTAAATGTGTCGCGCGTCCAGCCATCAATACATCAATGCGCTCGGCATCATTCATTGATCGAAAATGATTCAACAAATCATTCCACCGATCGCCTGCCTTCGCCATAATTGGCCGTTTTTCTTCGATGGCCATGTCCAAATCGCTGGCCGCCGCAATCAGCAGCACAAAGGCTTCGTATTCGTTGGTCGTCCAGGTTCGCGGGTCTGCTTGCATAACTTTACTTTTCTGCAAGATCGGGTTTCGCGAAGCACTGCGCAATGACCTTCGTCAGTTTATCCGCGGCCCTCTCCCTTCACGTCCAAAAACAACTCGTCGAGCTGTGCTTGATCGATCGGCGCGGGCGCGTCAATCATCACATCGCGGCCTGAATTGTTCTTCGGGAAAGCAATGAAATCGCGGATGCTATCGCTGCCACCAAACAATGAGCACAAACGGTCAAAGCCCAAGGCTATGCCACCGTGCGGAGGCGCACCAAACTCAAACGCGTTCATCAAAAAGCCAAATTGCGCCTGGGCCTGCTCTCTGGTGAAGCCCAATAAATCGAACATCCGCGACTGTACGCCGCGGTCGTGAATACGAATTGATCCGCCGCCGACTTCTACACCGTTGATAACCATATCATATGCGTTGGCGTTGACTTTGCCCGGATCGGTCTCCAAAATGGCCAACTGCTCAGGCTTTGGCGATGTAAACGGATGGTGCATGGCGTGGTAACGCGCACTGTCTTCATCCCACTCCAACAAGGGGAAGTCAAGCACCCACAAGGGCTTGAACACGTTCGGGTCGCGTAACCCCAATTCTTTGCCCATGTGCAAGCGCAACTCGCCCATTTGCTTGCGCGTTTTGTCAAGGTCACCACTCAATACCAAAATCAAATCACCCGCCTTGGCTCCACTGTGGGCTGCCCATGCCGCCAAATCTTCAGGCGTATAAAACTTATCTACGCTTGACTTAAAGCTGCCGTCTTCTTCACACTTGCAATAAACCAAGCCTTTGGCGCCTATTTGCGGACGTTTTACCCACTCCGTCAAGGCATCCAACTGCTTACGGGTGTAGTTCGCACATCCTTCGGCTACAATACCAATAACCGCTTCAGCGCTGTCAAATACGTTAAATCCTTTGTTTTGCGTCACCGAAGCCATGTCTACAAACTCCATTCCGAAGCGCAAATCGGGCTTGTCGATGCCGTACTTCGCCATCGCTTCGCTGTACAGCATGCGCGGAAATGCAGGGACATCAATGCCTTTCACCACTTTGAACAAATGGCGAACCAAACCTTCAAAGGTGTTCAAGATGTCTTCTTGCTCTACAAAGGCCATTTCACAGTCGATTTGCGTGAACTCGGGCTGACGGTCAGCGCGCAAATCTTCATCGCGAAAACACTTCACAATCTGATAGTAGCGGTCATAGCCCGATACCATCAACAACTGCTTAAACGTTTGCGGCGATTGCGGCAAGGCGTAAAACTGCCCAGGATTCATACGGCTCGGAACCACGAAATCGCGCGCGCCTTCTGGCGTTGATTTGATCAAATACGGCGTTTCAACCTCCATGAATGAAATCGAATCCAAATACTTGCGCGTTTCAATCGACAAGCGGTGGCGCAACATCAAGTTGTTCATCACGGGCTTGCGGCGCAGGTCGAGGTAGCGGTATTGCATGCGCAAGTCGTCGCCGCCGTCGGTGTCGTCTTCAATGGTGAATGGTGGGGTCTTCGATGCATTAAGCACCTGCAAAGCCTTCACTTCAATTTCTACTTCACCGGTTGGCAGTTGCTTGTTTTTGCTCTCCCGTTCAATCACAACGCCTTCAATTTTGATCACGAACTCACGACCGAGTTTGCGCGCTTGAAGGCACAAATTTTGGTCGGTATCCATATTAAAGGCGAGTTGGGTGAGCCCATAACGATCGCGGAGATCGACAAAAGTCATTCCACCCAAGTCTCGTGAGCGCTGCACCCAGCCAGATAAAGTTACAGTTGTACCAACATGGGTCAGGCGGAGTTCTCCGCAGGTATGCGAACGGTGCATAAAACTTGATTTAGGCTGCAAATATAACAAGCCTGAAGCGTCTTCGTTCGCTGCATGCATCAATACTTCGCAACGCCCTGATCAATGCGATCGGCCCATGCCAAAATACCGCCTTTCAGGTTGTACAAGTTGTCAAAACCAAAGCGGGCTTCGAGCTGCTGAATCGCTTTGGCGCTGCGCACCCCACTGCGGCATTGAACAACCACCTTCACATCGCGTCGAATCCGGCTGGCATAGTCTTCAATGTGCCCAAGTGGAAACAAATCTCCGCCGATTTCAGCGATGGCATACTCATAGGGCTCGCGAACGTCAATCAACTGATGCGCTTCGCCCGAATCGCGCCAAGTTGCTAAGGTTTCAACGTCAATCTCTTTCACGGTGGTGTTTGCGTGCCGCTCGGTTATGCCCAAACCGCAGAATTGCTCGTAGTCTATCAATCCTTTTTGGGTCGGATTAACGCCCGTAAGCGGATTATCAGGGTTGGCCCTCACCCGCAGCGTGCGTGTTTCAAAACTCGCAGCATCAAACAAGAACAGCCGTCCGCTCAAGGTTTCGCCAACCCCCGTCAACACTTTGATAACCTCACTGGCCTGCAGTGAACCTAAAATTCCGGGTAAAACACCCAATACACCGCCTTCGGCACAACTCGGCACCAATCCGGGCGGGGGAGGAGAGGGAAAGAGGTCGCGGTAGTTGGGTCCTCGGCTCCCATCCGCCTGCAAGGCGTTAAAAACCGATGCTTGACCTTCAAAACGATAAATCGACGCGTACACGTTCACTTTGCCCAACAACACGCAGGCATCGTTGACCAAATACCGCGTCGGAAAGTTGTCGGTGCCGTCAGCAACCACATCGTAATCGGCAATGATCTCAAGGGCATTCGCTGAGGTAAATTTCGTGTTGTACGTGACTACATTGATGAACGGATTCAACTTGCGAATGCGTTCAGCCGCGGCTTCAACCTTCGGTCGTCCGACGTCATCAACCGAAAAAAGCACCTGCCGTTGCAAATTTGAGGCGTCAACCACATCGAAGTCAACGATGCCCAAGGTTCCCACACCGGCTGCAGCGAGGTAGAGCAGCAATGGCGCGCCCAAGCCGCCTGAGCCGATCACCAAAACCTTGCCCGCCTTCAGTTTGCGCTGGCCTTCAAGGTTAAATTCGGGTATAATTAAATGCCTGCTGTAGCGCTCCAATTCTTCGCGGCTAAATGCAGGGGTTTGTTCTGTGCTCATGTTGCAAAGTTCAGAGGTTAATGACTGCCACCTGCAATGGCGGGAATGATTGAGACCACCGTATGTTCATCAACCGGCGTAGCATCGTGCTGCAAGGCGTGCATATCTTCATCGCCCACATAAATGCGCACAAACGACCGAATTTGTCCGCCTTGGTCGAGCAGGTGCTGCCGCAAGGGCTCATGCGTTGCAATGAGTTCGTCAATCACCGCACGAACGGTGGTGCCTGAGCTCTGAAACTGCGCTTGGTCATTCGTGAATTTCCGCAGCGGCGTAGGGATAATTAATTTTGCCATGGGTAAAGTATAAAGGTTTGCGTTTTTAGTTCAGTTTTTTGGTTTTCGGCCTAAACGGCCGGATGGGCGGCTCCTACATCCCACCGTTAGGTGGAAAAAAAGAAGCGCAGTGTTAGGTCGAGACCGTGTTTTGGATGGTTTCTTCGACGAAAGCCCCTGCCTCATTCAGTTGCCAGGAGCGCAGGTCGATGATTTGACCCGGTTCAACCTGCAAAATGATGTAGCTGAAGGTAGGCAAGGCTTGCGCGAGGTCGTGTTCAGAGGGCACTGCCGGGTGCAGGGGATGCGAATGGTAAATGCCCAGCAGATCGAGTCCACGTTCCAGGGCCTCTTGCTCAGCGCGCAAATAATCAAGTGGGGCGATGGCAAAGCGCCGCCGCTGGTCGCCTTCTTTTGCGTTTTTCACCACGAATACATGAGTCACCGTGCGTGATTCACCCTTGTTTTTCCCGAAAAAGAAGCCGCAGCACTCGTTCGGAAAGCTCCCAATCGCGTGCGCTTCCATGATGGAGCGGCTTGATGCGTTCAACTCAAGGTTCATCGCGCACGCAATATTTCGTTCACCACTTCGCTGTACTTCGACGCGTCGTCAGGGAACACGGTTACAATTACGCCTTCATCGAGTGTTTCTGCCAATTGAATCGCACCGAGCAGGTTAGCAGCTGACGACGGACTGAGCATCAAACCCTCGTAGCGTGCAGCGTTGCGTAAAACATCGTAAGCGCCCAGGGTATCAACCGTGGCGATGTGATGTGCAAGGTTAGCATCATAAATACCGGGCACCCGTGCAGTTTCGAGGTGTTTCCAGCCTTCCAACCCGTGCAGCGCGGTTTCAGGCTGCAATCCAATGCGTTGGATGTCGGGCCGAACTTCGCTCAGTTTTCGGGCCGTACCCGTAAAGGTTCCGGTTGTTCCGAGGCCGCAAATAAAGTGCGTGATGCGTCCGCCGCTCTGCTGCAAGATTTCTTCAGCGGTGCCGTTGTAGTGCGCCAGCCAATTGTTTTCGTTGTTGTACTGATCGGCATAGAAATAGCGGTCGGGGTGAGCCTCGGCCAAGGCGCGGGCTTCGGCTTGAGCGCCATCGGTTGATTCAAAGCGGCTGGTGTAAACTACATTCACCCCGAGCGTGTGCAAGAGGTGCTTGCGTTCAGCGCTGGCGTTTTCAGGCAAGCACAAGGTCATGGGAATGCCAGCCACTGCGCAAAACACCGCGTAGGCGATGCCGGTATTTCCGCTGCTCGCATCGAGCAAGTGTTGGCCCGGTTTGAGTTGACGTGTAGCTACTGCCTGGCGCAAAATGTTCAATGCCGGACGTGCTTTCACGCTTCCGCCCATTTGCTGCCATTCAAGTTTTGCGTAAATCTTCACCCGCGGGTTCGGATTAAGCTTTTGAATAGGGTACAGCGGGGTATTGCCAACGTAGTACGAGAGTTCTTCGAGGCGCTCAAGGGTGGGGTTATTCGGTAAGGTATAGCTCATGGTAACGAGGTTTGTTCAGGGGTTTAATTCAAGCTGCGTTTAAGCAGGTAGAAGTCAGTTTGTTCATAGCCTTTGCCGTCGTGTTGACCAACTTCAGCCCAGGTTTTGGGAGGAGGAACAACGACTTTTTCTCCTTCAACCCAATTTACAGGTAAGGCTACGCTGTGTTTATCGGCCGTTTGGAGAGCCAGCACCAAACGCTTGATTTCTTCGATGTTGCGTCCGACGTTCAAAGGGTAGTAAATGATTGCGCGAATAATACCTTTTGGGTCAATAACGAATACCGCGCGCACGGCAGCCGTGGTGCTCTCGCCCGGGTGCAATAACCCGTAAAGCTGTGCGACCGATGTGTCGAGGTCAGCAATGATCGGAAAGTCAAGCAAGGTACCGGTACGTTCTTTTACGTTCTGTACCCATGCAATGTGCGCGTGAATGCTATCAATGCTTAATCCAATCAAGCGGGTATTGTGGGCTTCGAAGTACGATTTGTTACGTGCGAATTCTACCAATTCGGTGGTGCAAACAGGTGTAAAATCTGCGGGATGCGCAAAGAAAACTACCCAATGGTCGCGGTTGTATTCAGCGAAATCAATAGCGCCATGGGTTGATACGGTGTTGAATTGCGGTGCAGGATCACCAATGCGCGGTATACCGGCAAGATTTGGATTTTGGTTTGTAGTAGACATATATTCTGATTTAGTTTACGAAAGAACTTGAAGAATGTTAGTAGGAAAGTTCGACAAAAAGAAAAGGGGCCTTCTCCGCTGAGAAAGGCCCCTTTTTTCCTTTTGCTTAGGAATTCAACGGTGCACACCTTTCTCTATCCGCCGGAAGGCGAAACAACAACAGCAACAAATTGCTGAAGCAGTCGAGGTCATAATGTGCAGGTTGTTTTCCATCCTTAACCAAATTGTACTAACCAATAAAACTACTATGAAACTGAAAAAGTAAATGCGTTAAAACAAAAAACCCTCCTGAGCAAGCTCGGAGGGTTTCAATATGGTGATCACACCACAATACTACCGTTCCGAACCCGGGTGGGTCGAACAACAACAGCATGTACATGTGATAAAATTCATCATAATGTCAAAGATACAAATTTTTTCAAAGAAGTCAAGTGTTGGTCAAAATTTTTTTTAAGCCGACGCACCATCGAGGAGCAGGTACAGTGCAGTTAAGACGATTAAACCCAAGGCAACGGCACCTGCAATTTTCCAGAAGCTGTACGGACGTTCGCCTTGTACTTTGCCGCTTTGACCGTTGACTAAGAAACGGTAGGGTTTGCCATTGTAGCGGTACGCACTTACGTATACGGGCAGTAGAATGTGTTTAAATGTGAGTTTATCCCACTTCACATTCATGCTTGTGATGCGCTGTTCGTCGCCGCCGATGTCACGTCTGACGAAATTCCGAATTTGTTCTTCCATTTGTTGCCGGCCAATGGCAAAGCCTTGTTCAAGGTTGATGTTGTAACTCTCTACCAGGTAACCGCGCAAAAAGTCATGATCAAAAGGCAGTAATGCATTGAGTTGCCAAGGATGCAGCTGTTGGGTAATGGCGGCGGGTAAAGCATCGTTGGCCAGCACAAGTTCATCGTCGAAAAAATGGTTCACGTTGCCACTTGCAGGGTACCAATCAACCCGGGTTTTGGTCCGTGTGCGGTTTTCGGTTTTACCATTGACTGTCACCGTGTAGTTTTCGGTTTCTGACCGCCGAATGCCGCGCATCCCCGTATAACTGGTCGCGGTATCGGCGTCGAATGTCCAAAACGGTATGTAAATGCCCTTCAGTTTGTCGGGCAAATTTTGCATGCGCTTGAGCTTGTTCGGGGCGAACCACAATCCGTGGAGCCATTTCTGATAGCGTTGAATGGCGTCGCGGTGCGCAATTTGAAAAGGGATAACGGCCTGCGGCCGGATTTGCTCCAAGCGGGCGGCATCTTTCACTAAAAGGTGTCCGCCGCAAAACACACAGCTTTTGCCAACTGCTGTGTCATCAAAGGGATTGCTGGCTCCGCAACTTTCACATTCGACCACGCTTACGGCTTCAGTTGTACTTTCAGCCGCACTGCTTTTCAGGAAATCGTCTAAGGCCTGCTCAGCGATTTCCATGGCCTGCACGTCGATGGCATTCTTTGTGCCGCAATAGTCGCAGCCGAGCTCGGTTGTGCCAGCTTTGAAGCGCAATTCTGCACCGCAGTTTGAGCAATTGATTTTGCGCGCCCCGTCGATACCTTCAGTAATCTCAGCCATAGCGTATTAAATGTTCGGTAGGGGCGGCGGAACACTGCCAAAAAGGGCACTTAGTTCAGGAACACTTGCGGCAGGTGTCCATTGCGCCATGCCTTGAAACCACACCAAGGTGTCGCGCTGCAATTCGCCGCGGCTAATCATACCCTGCAAGGCCGATTGATCAAAAGGCCCAGCTTGCTGATTATTCAAAGCGACAAAATACTGTATTGCGGTAGGTAATGGCGGAGGGCCTCCCGCGCCCGGCGGATTCGCTGGCGCCGCTTGGCCGCTGCTTTGTTGTGGCGCATTGAACAAACCGCCCATTTGATTTGACATCATAAAGCCCATGCCCATTCCCATGGCCCCGCCTGCGGTTCCTTGGTTTTCGGCAGCTTTCTCCATGGCCTTGGCAGCCTTCATTTGCGCCAATTTGTGGAGGTCAATTTTTTCTAGGCGGCTGAGTTCGAAGATTTCTTTCTTAACCTCTTCGGGCATTGAGACGTTCTCAACCAAGAACTTCGTGAGTTCAATGCCATAGGCGGCGAACTCTGGCTTTAGGGCCGTGTGCGCGATTTCACTGAGTTCATTCACATTACCTGCAAAGCCTTCAACAGGGATCATTGATTCGCCTACAGCATCTGTGAATCGTGTTACAACAATGCTCCGCAGCTGGGCATCCACTTCGTCGCGGGTAAATTCGCCGTCTGTGCCTACAATTTCTTTGATGAAAAGTGCGGGGTCATTGATACGAATGGCATAAGTACCAAACGCGCGGATTTCAAGCATCCCAAAACGATCATCGTTCAAAATCACCGGTGACTTTGTCCCCCACTTGTTGTCGGTAAAGTTCTTGGTGTTAACGAAATATACTTCAGCCTTGAACGGACTGTCAAAACCATATTTCCAGCCTTTCAAAGTGGCCAGAATGGGTAAGTTTTGTGTGTTCAGCGTGTACATTCCGGGGCCAAACACATCGGCGATTTGGCCTTCGTTGATGAACACCGCCATTTGTGACTCACGCACGGTAAGTTTGGCGTTGTTCTTGATTTCGTTTTGGTAGCGCTCGAAGCGGTAAACAATGGTATCTTGAGTTGGATCGAGCCACTCAATGATATCAATGAATTCGTTTTTCAGTTTATTCCAGATGCTCATACGAGAGATTTTTGCGCGTTGAAGATACGAGTTTGTTTGTTGAACGGCTGCGAGAGGTATTAAACTTTAACCACGATAGAACCAGAAGCCATTCCGCAAAGCGTTTTAAAATGAGCAACCGTGTTTGACCCTTCGAGATTCTTGTTCTCACTGAGGGCGACCGTAAATTCAAGCGTTGTGTTGCTTGGTATAATTTCGAAGCAATCAAGCGTGAGCCGGCGACCCCATACTGAAACATCTTTTTTCGCATGCCCGAAGTGATGCATGAGCGAAATAATGGTAGCATCTCCAAAAATGCGGATCGCAAAAGGCATGGATATGAACCCCACGTTGCTTTTTGTTCGAATGGTGAATTGATAGAAGCCTTGCTCAAGTTGCTCAACCCGTTCATAGTCGAATGCATCGGCCTTTGCGAGTTCTTTCAAGTAGATGCTCGAAAGGCCAAACACCTGTTCGAGCGGAACACTTTGGGAATTCGTTGGTTGTAGATCAGCATGCCATTGGTATCCCGTAATTTGAGGGTGGTCATAACGTCCCTCCCGTTCCATGAGTTGAACCAATTGATTGTCGCCCTTAAGCACAACCCAGGCAGGAGCGAGCCGTCCGTTGAATCGATTCGATAGCGCAAACGTGTAGGCACCAGCCTCAGTAATTAAAAGCGGCGCATCAACTGAAAGGCCTTCGGCTGATATGTCGTGAAGTAAATTGTCTCCAGCAAAACACAAAGGACCAGCAATCACGTCAATGCCAGGTTTGAGTTGTTCACCGCATGGATTGAGGATACGATGGGGCCAATGCAAGAGTGTAACTTTAGCAAGTTGGTCGGTGCCAACATCAACGATGACCCATTTTTTTCCTCGGGACTGCTTTATGGTCAAAACGCGGGTAAGCAGTGCTACCGCATTTCCCACAAGCGCATGACCAGGCTCAAGGTAATAGTTGTACGTTTCTTTCTTTTTTGAGTTCAGCAAACCTGTCAGCGACTTGATGCTCGGGAATCTTTGCTGCATGTCAAATGGAATTCCTAATCCGCCACCAAGATTTATGTCTTTGATGGTGTACCCATTTTTTTCCAAGGTCATGGCCAATTCATGCATTTGATACACGGCACTATCAAAACTCGAAAGGTTGTCCATTTGCGTTCCAACATGCACATGCAGGCCAGTTATGGGGAGTTGTGTTTCGGCAAGCAATTCAATCAGTTCTTCACTGGGAATTCCAAACTTCGAAGAAGCGCTTCCGTGAGCCATCAAATCTTGGTTTGCTGCTTCATTCGCGTAGCCGACCTGGCGCTCGAGGTTCACACGGATCAATATTTTCCCCTTCAAATTAGCCCGATTTGACCCGAGGCTATTGAGCTGCTCAATGGTCAATCGATCGTCGAGCACGATTGTTGCCCCCTGTGTAAGCAACTTCATACAAAGTTTAAGATCGGGCGCAGGTGTATTGTAGGAGATACGGTCGTAGGTGAATCCAGCATACAGTGCCAGATCTACTTCGCTTTGGTTGGCGCAATCGGCACCCGCGCCAGCATGGGCAAGGATTTGTAGAACGGCGAAAGCTGGATTGGCCTTTACCGGATAGAGGACATTGCTTTTGAAACCCGTAAATTCTGCAAAAGCATCTAGATTTTTAAGCAACTGATCTTCAGAAACGATCCAGGTTGGGGTGCCAAACGCATGCTTTATGTCTATTAGGTCAAGCAGCGACGGCCAAGTTACTAGCTCTGCTGGCTCAAATGAATGATGTTGAACCGTGTCTTTTTCCATATGAGGTCAATAGAAAAAGCCCCTTTCTCTGTGACGTGCGGAGAAACCGCGAAGCACAGAGAAAGGGGCTTTTGTTACTTGTGAAGGTACGATGATTTGTTGAATAATGGTCAGCTATGGCCGGGGAAATTAGCCTCGAACAACATCCAATGCGCTGATACGAGAAATCTGCAGGCCTCGATAGTAGGGATAATTGTTCAACGAAAAACGCTAAAGCGCTCAGCGTCTAGGCGTACCATGATCATGAGCAGAACGGTGAATGCAAGCAAGGAGCTGCCGCCGTAACTAAAAAAAGGCAGGGGGATACCAATTACCGGTGCAATCCCCAACACCATGCCCACGTTGATCAGCACGTGCATGAAGAATATGCTGGCGACACAATAGCCATAAACGCGCGAAAATTGTGATCGCTGCCGCTCGGCCAAGGTGATGATGCGTAAAATGAGCACCATGAATAAGATTACAATCAAGGTGCTTCCTAAGAAGCCCCATTCTTCACCAATGGTGCAGAAAATGAAGTCGGTATGCTGCTCTGGTACGAAGTCGTAGCGCGTCATAGGCCCGTTGAAAAAGCCCTTGCCCGTCCAACCTCCAGAGCCAATGGCAGCTTTTGCATGGCGAATGTTGTAGTCAGCATCTGGATTTTCGACTTCCATTCCGAACAAGACGTAAATGCGTTCGCGTTGGTGCGGACGGAGAACATCTTCAATAACGGTGCTGATTGCAAGCGCGAATCCGATCGCGAGGAACATACTTGCAAGCACGATGCGGTAGTTCATTTTTCGGTAGCGGGGCAAGACGAAATTTCGAACGCCGATGAGCGCAAATATTCCAATAACAAAGAGCACAATTGCGAAAACATAGATGCCACTTTGTTCGCCGAAATAGGGGTATGTGACATCACCAGCACCTGATAAAATAGAGATTACAGCAAGAATAACGCCACCAAACCCGAAGATGAGGATGTTGCCCGACAAGCCTTCGCGGTATAAAGCAAAAACGTAGGCTGAGAACACCAGTAAGGTTCCAACGTCGGGTTGCATAAGAATGAGCCCCGATGGGAGTGCGATAATCAGCAAGGCTTGCAAGCGGGCTAAGAATGACTTCAGTTTGGTACTCGGCCTTGAAATGAACCATGATAAGAACATGGCAATTGCGATTTTAGAGAACTCACTGGGCTGAATACCAAAGGAGCCTACACCAAACCAGGATCGCGCACCGCCAACCTTTTTACCAATCAACAGAACCAGAATCAATGCGACCAAAACCAGCACATAGGTTAAAACCGAAAAACGAATGAAGAATTCGCCTTCGGTGTTAAGCAGAACCACACAGATTAGGGTGCAAATACCCATCCACATCAACTGTTTGCCGTGGTCAGCATCGAAATTGAAAAACTGGGGTGATTCGGCTTGGTAATTCGTGCTGTAAATGGTAAAAAGGCCAAGCAATACAAGCAATGCGTACAATCCAATGGTGAACCAATCGAGATTACGAATGATATTGCGTTGTGCTCGAAGGTTCATTCGTCAATGAAATTTGCGTCAATAATACGCTGAACACTTGTAGAGTCAGCAATCGAATCATTGAGGTACTGCTCAATCATTAAACTTGCAATCGGCGCAGCCCAAGTGCCTCCAAAACCGCTGTACTCTACATATACACTGATGGCAATCTTGGGGTTGTCTTTTGGAGCAAAGGCAATGAATACAGAATGGTCGGGTAAAGGCTCGTTTTGAACAGTTCCTGTTTTACCGCACACTGTAATGCCTTCTATTCGAGCGCGTCGTGCTGTACCGCCATCTTGCGCGACTACTTTTTCCATGGCATTTACAACGGTTTCGAAGTGTGCAGGTCGAACACCCGTACTTACAGGAGTTCTGAATTTGCTGGGCTTTCCGTCTTGACCAATGCTGCGGATAATATGTGGAGGGAAGTACTCGCCGCGATTGGCAATGATCGCTGCAAGGTTGGCCATCTGCAACGGATTTATCAGCAACTCTCCTTCGCCGATGCTGATCGAGTAAATGGTGCTGTAGGCCCAGCGTAGTTCGCCATAAATGTCGTCATAGTAGGCAGGGTCTGGAACATTTCCTACTTGAATGCCATGAATATCAGAACCTAAATCGGTTCCAAAACCAAATTTTCGGATGCGTTCAGCCCAGTCAGCCAGGCCCAAGCGCGCATCTTTGAATCGGTTGCTTTCGGCTTTGCGCTCAACAACCCGACGCATCACATCTCTGAAGTAGGGGTTACAAGAGTGGATGATCGCGCCTTCAAGGTCATCAAACGAGTGCGAGCCGTGGCAGCCAATGATACCGCGGTTGCATTGAATACGCGTGTCTGGTGTGATTTCTCCCACTTCCAGTGCCACGAGACTTTGTACCATTTTCCAAATTGAACCCGGACGGTACAATCCTTGTGTGGCGCGGTTATACAAGGGCTTCATTGGGTCTGCTTGGAGCATGGCATAATTGGCTCCTCGGTTGCTTCCGACCAAAAGGTTCGGATCAAATGTTGGCGAACTAACCAGCGCTAAAACTTCACCGGTTGAAGGTTCAATCGCCACGATGCTCCCGCGTTTATTTTGCATCAATAACTCTGCAAAAGCTTGAAGTTCGGCGTCAATGGTGATTTGCAAGTCAGCGCCCTGCACGGCCGCCGTATCATAGCGTCCTTCGCTGAGGCTCTCTTGGATGTTATTTCGTACATCGACCAAAACATACTTGGAGCCGTTTCGACCACGCAAGGCTGTTTCGTAAGTGTATTCAATTCCGCTTTTTCCGATGTAGTCGCCCGATCGATAATATTTGTCGCGCTCGAGGTCGCGCTGACTGGCCTCTGCGTACTCCCCGAGGATGTGCGAACCAATGCCTTTCTGATAACTCCGCACCGAACGCGCTTGTCCATAAAAACCAGGGAATTCATGCAACCGCTCCGTAATACGCGAATACAATTCAGGGTCAAGCTGCTTTTTAACCACAGAAGCTTTGTGCCGACTGTATCTTTTTGCTTTTTGTAAAGCATCGACCAATTCCGCATGACTCATGTTGGTGAGGCTGCAAAATGCAACAGTATCGAAAGGCTGAACCTTTCGAGGAACAACCATGATATCGTAAATCGCCCGGTTTGCAACCAGCAATTCGCCATTTCGGTCGTAGATCAATCCGCGACTCGGGTAAATCCGCAATTTTTCTTCGGTCAATTCTGCGGCTTTCGCCTTCCAGTGGTCTGTGGTTACTTGCAGAATAAACAGCCTCACAATAAAGATCAGGCCAAAGAGGAGAAAAATCCCAGAGATAATGTATCTGCGGTTTCCGAGGTTCATGCTTTGCGCCGATCTTTTGACGAGTGAATCAAGTACTGGCTAATGATCAAAAGCAAAAGCGTTACCGCGCCACTTAAAATGATCTTTCCTAAGGTGCTGAAAAACGGTGTGAATCTGAATTGCTCCATGAAAAAGAGCCAAGCGTGGTGAATCAAGGTAAGCGTGCCTGCATAACTCAAATACCAACCCCAGCCTAAATCGTGCAATGTAGGGCGCAGGCCGGCTTCGTATCCCTCGCGCGGTGAGAGTACCTTACTTACAATCGGGATGAAGAATGCGAGCACCAAACTCGCTGATGTATGCAGTCCGGCTGTACTAGAGAACAGATCCACTGCCAAGCCCGTAACAAAGCCAGCTATCAAAACCAACAAACGGGGTGTGTTCAACGGCAGCATTAACAAACCGAGGATATAGATAAATGGTAAAATATAGCCTTGCCACAAATCGATGCGGTTCAACACCATGCCCTGAATCAGAACGAAAAAGGCCAGTCGTAAGATATTCTTTCCAACAAGGCTAATCATCTTCTTCGGTATTCAGGGTTTCAAGTTCGCGTTGTTCCTCGGCCAATCGATTCTGGATTACTTCGACATAACTGAGTTGGTAATACTGTGTTGAAAGGCGAATGTCGATTTCATAGAAGTTTTCGCCTTCAGGAATGCGGAAGTCTTCTACAAACCCAACCATTAAGCCATCTGGGAAATAAGCTGAATAACCGGTGGTTACAAGGGTATCTCCTTTGGTCGGATTGGCATAACGTGGCATCTCTAAAACACGGGCAAGGGTAGGGTCTTTACCGTCCCATTCAATGCGGCCAAAGGCTTGGGTGCGCGCAAGTTTAACGCTTAAGGTGAAGCCGCTGTTAATGAGCGGCATTACCGTTGCATAGTGTTCACTAACGTCTTTCACGATACCTACAACCGAACCGCGGCATGCGACCCCCATGCCCGTTTCTAAACCGTTGCGACTGCCTTTATCGAGGGTGATGAAATTGCGCACGCGATTCACCGAGTTGTTGACCACTCGAGCGGGTAAGTAAGAATACTGACGCAAATATAAGGTGTCTTCGTAGAGGTAAATTTGATCGCCCAGCTTCAGAAATGCTTGTGGTTGCTCGGCGCGCAACATGGCGTTTTCACGTGCAAGTTCTTCATTAACACGTTGCAGGCGGAGGTACTCAGCGAGAATGGAGCGCTTTTCGTAAAAGTATCCGGTGATCAACCGCGACGAACTGACATATGCGTTGTGGTGAAAATTATTGTTTCGTACCAGCATGCTAATGGCCAATCCTTGCAAAAGCAAGAACACCAAGAACACATGATACCGAAAAATCAGTTGCCACAAACTGCGCATGTAGTGGTCGTCTACTCAGCGTTATTCGCGCATGAGGAATTGGAACTTATCAATGTTCTTCAGTGCGATCGCAGTTCCCTTTGCAACAGCGCGCAAAGGCTCATCAGCAACGTGCACAGGAAGTCGGGTTTTCTGAGAAATACGCTTGTCTAAGCCACGCAACAGCGCGCCGCCTCCCGCAAGGTAAATGCCCGTGCGGTAGATGTCAGCCGATAATTCAGGTGGTGTATTCTCCAAACAGCTCAAAATCGCCTCTTCAATTTTTGAAATACTTTTGTCGAGCGCGTGTGCGATCTCGGTATACGAAACATGGATCTCTTTCGGAATACCCGTCATCAAATCGCGCCCACGTACTGCATAATCAGGCGGCGGATTGTCAAGTTCAGGCAATGCTGCACCGACTTCAATCTTAATTTGCTCAGCCGTGCGTTCACCTATTAAGATGTTGTGCTGGCGTCGCATGTATTCTTCAATGTCTTGGGTGAACTCGTCGCCCGCCACCCGAATGTTCTTGTCGGTTACAATGCCACCTAAGGCAATTACAGCAATTTCTGAAGTACCCCCGCCGATGTCAATGATCATGTTGCCCATCGGCTCTTCAACGTCAATGCCAATACCAATGGCAGCGGCCATCGGTTCGTGAATGAGGTAAACCTCTTTCGCGCCTGCGTGCTCAGCACTGTCTTTTACAGCGCGCTTCTCAACTTCAGTAATGCCCGATGGTATACAGATCACCATCCGCAATGATGGTGTAAACCATGATCGGCCTTTGTTGATCATCTTGATCATGCCTTTGATCATGTCTTCGGCCGATTGGAAATCAGCGATTACACCATCTTTTAACGGACGAATGGTTTTGATGTTCTCGTGGGTTTTGCCGTGCATTTGCTGGGCTTGCCGGCCGATTGCTACGGTTTTATTGGTCGCGCGGTCTTTGGCCACAATGGAGGGCTCGTCAACCACAACCTTATCGTTGTAGTAGATGATGGTATTTGCAGTTCCGAGGTCGATGGCGATCTCCTGCATGAAAAAATTAAACAGACCCATGATCGCTCGTGTCTTTAAGTCTCAAAAATCGGGGTTTCGACAAATATAGGTATTGTGGCAGCGATTGATAGCACTTTCGGCAATACGTACTTAACTTTCTCTTGTTAGTGTTTAAAATGGCGAAAACCGGTGAAGTACATCGCCATGCCGTGTGCGTCGCAAAATGCGGTGCTCTGGTCATCTTTTACTGATCCTCCGGGCTGAATAACCGCGGCTATTCCGTCGTTGTGTGCCAGTTCTACGCAGTCAGGAAAAGGGAAAAACGCGTCGGAGGCCATTACAGCCCCCCGTAAGTCAAACCCGAACGACTTCGCTTTGTCAGCTGCCTGACGCAACGCATCAACCCGGGAAGTTTGCCCTGTGCCACTGGCCAAAAGCTGACCGTCTTTCACAAAAACGATGGTATTCGATTTGGTGTGCTTCACCAACCGGTTGGCAAAAAGCAAGTCATCGATTTGGGTGTCTGATGCACCAACTTGGGTTACCAAGCGCAAATCGCTTCGCACTTCGCGCTGCACGTCACGGTCTTGGACTAAAAATCCATTCAACGCTGTACGCACCATTTGCTGCGGCAAGTCAAATGACTTTTGCTTGAGCAAAATGCGATTTTTCTTTTCGGTCAAAAGCGACAACGCATCCGGCGCGAAGTCAGGCGCAATCACAACCTCGCAAAACAGGCCATGTATCAAATCTGCTGTGGCTTTGTCGATGGTGCGGTTTGCGATCAATATGCCGCCAAATGCTGAGGTTGGGTCGGCTGCGAGCGCTGCCGCATAGGCCGCCGATAAGGTAGGTCTGCTCGCACATCCACAGGCGTTGTTATGCTTGAGAATGGCGAATGTAGGCGCGTCATTTTGAAACTCAGCCATCAAAGCAATGGCTGCGTCAACATCGAGCAAATTATTATACGACAAGGCTTTGCCGCTCAGTTGGTCAAACATTGCGTTGAAGTCGCCAAAGAAAACGCCTTTCTGATGCGGATTCTCGCCATAGCGCAACACGTCGCCTTGCAAGTAACTCGCCTTTAAAACTTGATCATCAGCACCTGCGAAATATTGGTAAATCTTCGTGTCGTAATGCGATGAAATCGCAAATGCCGCTGCTGCAAATCGCTTGCGCTCAGCAAGGGTGCTGCTGCATTGGCCGTGCTGTAAGCAAGCTAAAGCGTCGGCATACTGCGCGCGTGAAGCTACAATGAGCACGTCACGGTGGTTTTTTGCCGCTGCGCGGATGAGCGAAATTCCGCCAATGTCGATCTTTTCAATAATCTCGTCTTCACTGCCACCCGCGGCAACGGTTTCCTCAAATGGATAGAGATCGACTATCACCAAGTCAATTTCGGGGATTTCGAAACGCGCCATTTCTGCAGCATCAGAGCTGTTCCCGCGGCGACCCAAAATGCCGCCAAATACCTTCGGATGCAAGGTTTTAACCCGGCCACCCAAAATGGAAGGGTAGGCCGTTAACGCGTCAACAGCCGTTACCGGAATCCCCAATGCTTCAATCGCATCTTGGGTGCCACCCGTACTAAATATTTCGACGTTGTGACGGTGAAGTTCTTGAACAATTTCGGCGAGTCCTTCTTTGTAAAACACCGAAATCAGTGCTTTTTTGATCTTTTTTTGACCTTCCATGTGACGTGGCACGCGCAAGCGCGCAATTGTGGGTGAACGATGAGTGTGCAAATTTAGGTTGTTTTGGGCCAATCACCGGTCATCTTTTTAACCAAGCACGTGCGAGTTATTCACGGGTGAGCTGTACTCGGGCATCTTCCCATCCAACCGAGCGCGTATGTCGGTTTTTTCAAATGAAAAGACAAAAAAACGGCCGAAGCTTCGTGCCTCGGCCGTACCCATCACCCGGAGGGGCAAAAAACTATTTCAAACCTAAGTCGATCACGCCGATGCGATTCGGGCCTTCGTAGATGTAGATTTTATAATCGCCTTTGGTGAGATCGTAACCCTCTTCAACCGAATAGAAAATGCACACATCCATGGCCGTGTTGGTGTAGTCGATGGTACGCATCACCGAATAGGCCAGCTCACCTTCGTCGCCGAACTTGCGCGTTGCATTCGCCTCTTTCGATGGCAATACCTTGCCGTCAGGCGCCACAATGCGCATGTAGAGCTCTTTGTTTCCCGGCTTGGCAATGCGGTTTTCGACAACGGTGAAGCAAGCCTTGATCATGTCGGCACGTCCAGCACGTGTAATTTCAACTTGCTTGCCACTGCCGCGCAATTTGATTGCGGTCGCACTTAAAGCCGTTGTTTGCAAAACCTGTCCGCTGATGATGATGCCCTCCATGTTTTGCTGGCGCTCGAGCAACTCTTTGTTTTCAGTGGTTACTTGCTCAACCTGTGTGCGCATTTCGCTATTCTCAGCAATCAATGCTTGGTTCAGCGTGTTCAACGAATCGATCGTGTACACATAGCCTTTCATGATCTCGCGCAGGGTGTCGGTTTCTTTTTTCAACTTCGAAACGCTGTAGTTGCGGTCTTTTACCTTCTTCAAAAGGTCATCGATTTGCATACGCTGGTCGGCCATTTCAGCCATTAAAACCGTGTTTTCGGTTTGCAGGGTGTCGTAGCTGAAGCGCAGTTTTTGCAAGTCTAACTCGAGCTCGCGGCGGTCGATCTCCAGTTCTTCCTTTTCTTCGGTAATTGTAACAATAGTTTCTCCTTTCTGGGAGAGGTTGTAGCCCATGTAGGCGCATGCAAGAAGCAATACAACGATAATAGCAAGGTACCCTTTGTTGTTCATAGCTCATATAATTAGCTGATACGAAATTAACATTTTGATTCGGGCTGCATTGCCCCCTAACGGCTTTCTGTAGCCCTTTTGTTCACAACCGTACTTGTTCATAAAGTAGTCGTAACGCGCTGTCGGCGAAGTGGCTTATCTTTGCAGCCTTATTTGGAGATTTCAGACCATGACCACCTTCGCAAACTACAATTTTGCTGGAAAGCGCGCCCTCATTCGGGTTGATTTCAATGTGCCGCTCGATAAGGCAAGCCACGCTGTAACCGACGATACACGCATCCGCGCGGCAGCGCGCACCATACAACACATCCTCGGTCAAGGGGGCAGCGTGGTACTCATGTCGCACCTGGGCCGACCCAAAGGAGCCGATGAGGCCCTCTCCATGCGCCATGTGCAAGGAGCTGTTGAAGCGGTGCTTAACCATAAAGTGATCTTTGCAGGCGATTGCATCGGCGACCAAGCCCGCGAGATCACAGCAACGATGCAAGCAGGTGACGTGGTGTTGCTCGATAATTTGCGCTTTTATGCTGAAGAAGAAGCGGGCGATGAGTTTTTTGCCGGACAACTCGCTGAACACGGCGATGTGTACGTCAACGATGCCTTTGGTACGGCCCACCGTGCCCATGCAAGCACGGCAATTATTGCACGCTTTTTCCCACACGATAAGCTGTTCGGATACTTGATGGAGGCCGAAATCGATAGCATCGACCGCATTCTTACGGCGCCTGAAAAACCTGTCACAGCGATCATTGGCGGTGCGAAAGTTTCTGATAAACTGCTCATTGTAGAGAATTTGCTCAATACCGCAGACCACATCATCATTGGCGGGGGCATGGCTTATACCTTTTTCAAGGCCATGGGCCAAGAAATCGGGAATTCGCTCTGCGAGGTCGATCGCATCGATACCTGTAAGTCGATCATTGAACGCGCTGAAGAGGCTGGCGTAAAGCTGCACCTACCTGTAGATTCAGTAATCGCGAATGCATTTTCTGCCGATGCCGATACCCAAGTTTGTGCCAGTGGTGAAATTCCGAGCGGATGGATGGGCCTCGATATCGGGCCGGCTGCACGCGCCGAGTTTGCAGAGGTGATTGCCAAAAGCCGCATCGTGCTTTGGAATGGCCCGATGGGGGTTTTCGAAATGGCCCCCTTCGCACAAGGCACCTTTGCCATGGCCAACGCCTTAGTTGATGCCACCAAAAACGGGGCGTTTACGCTTGTAGGTGGCGGCGATTCGGTGGCGGCGATCAACAAAAGTGGCTTGGCTGAATCGGTGAGCTACGTCTCAACCGGAGGAGGAGCCATGCTTGAAGCCCTAGAGGGCAAGGTGCTTCCGGGCATTGCAGCGGTTCGCAATTAATTTTAACGGGTTTTTGGTTTCGGCCTAAACGGCCGGATGGGCGACTGCCTGCAAAGCACGCTAACGGAGGTCAAACACACGAATGTTGTTGTGCGTGAGCACGGGTGTGTGCATGAATTCACGCACCCACGGGAAGTCAACCTCATATTCGCTTTCGTTCACGATGAGGTACTTAGCGCCTCGGGCAATGTTTTCACGAACGCTTTCAGGCGTGCGGTTGAAATCGCCCATGTTCGTGTAGCCCCTGCGATCCATAAAGTACAGGGTGATGCAAAAACTGGCATCGGGAATGGAGATTACCGGGGTGTCTTTGGTGATGCCATGGGCCTCGAGCACAGGCGAAATGCCGAGCAAGCCGTATTCATTGCGCATCATGTCCCAATGCACATACTTCAAATGCCCCTCTTCATAATCGGTAGCTGTAATATAGGTGTCGTCGTAATTCGCGGTGTATCGCAAAGCCAAATGCTCTTGTGTGTACAAGGCCGACCAGGCCAAAAGCACGGCAAACACCGCGCGCAAGCTGCGCTCAACGAGGGTGTTTACCTGGCGGTATCGGGCTGCGGCTACAAGTACAACCAGCACGAGCAAAGGCCAAACATACAGGTCAATGAAGTAGTAGTCATGGTCTTTCCAGGCTTGAAACCAAAGGATGGCATAGACCAATGAACCCATGAAAAAAACAAGGGGCAACGCAACAAGGAGCAAGGGAATTCGGCGCACCTGAACCGCCACAGCTACGAGTCCGCCCAAAGCGATCAGCCAATTTACAGGTGCCATAATTTGCCGCGCGGTGAACTGCCGAATGCCCTCCCAAATGGCGGCTTGCAAAGCAGCATCTGCCTCCCAAAGCGGCCAAATGCCGTTGAATGTGTATTTGCCGCCGTGGCTCGCATTGTAGTCGGCTGCCCACATGTACCATGCAAAAATGGGCAAGAGTGCAGTAGACAAAATCGCGAGCTGTTTGAGCGGTTGCGGAAACAATTTACGCTTCGGCCACAGCTTCAGTCCCATCCATTCGAGGAGGATCAATCCAATCAGGGTGCAAAACAAAAGCAGCGCTGTGATTTTGAGCAAAGCGCCCAATGCGAAGCACGCCGTGGCGATCCACAACCAGCGCATCCGCCCGTTCAGGGCGAAAAACACATACGCCGCCCCGCCGAACAGGGCAAAACTTAAAGCGGGGACGTTGCTCAAGAAGCCGAAAGCGTAGTAAACCAAGGCGGGTTGCACAAAGAGCCAGAGCGTGAGCGCCACCGACCAAAATTCGTTCATGAGGCGCAAAAGCGCGCGCTGTACAGCAAATAGGGCAAGCACAAAGAGCAGTGCGACCATGCTGCGGTACAAGGTTTCACTCACGCCAAACGTTTTCCATAGGGCGGCCATGGCATAATACCAGCCGGGAAATTCGCCGGCCGTTTTGCCCGAAGTATAATCGTCTGAAATGTAGTTGTGAATGGCGGGTTCGCTGAAAACCATGCCGTTGTCGTGGTAGTTGAGCGTGATCGACAAGCAATCGGTATTGCGCCACGCATGAATCGGATGTGGCGGCTCATCAACAATGCGAAAGAAGCCATACCACGTCGCCAACACAAGCAATAAGCCGAGAAAAATGAAGGTGCTGCGCATGGAGTACCGGTGCTTCATGGGGGCCGCTACTTCAGGAATTTGCGATCGAAGATGTTGTACTTCAAAATGCAATAGATCGCGCGGAAACCATCGCGCCAGTTGATTTTCTTGCCCTCCGCAAAGGTTCGACCGTAATACGAAATGCCCACTTCATAAATGCGGATGTTTGGCACGCGGGCCAATTTAGCCGTGACCTCAGGCTCAAACCCGAAACGCTTTTCTTTCAAAAGCAGGCTTTTTAAAATATCGGTGCGGATGAGCTTGTAGCACGTCTCCATGTCAGTCAGGTTCAAATCAGTGAACATGTTTGACAAGAAGGTTAAGATTTTATTGCCAATCGAGTGCCAAAAGAACAAGATGCGATGCGGCTGGTTGCCGACAAAGCGCGAGCCATACACCACATCGGCATCGGCCTTGAAAACAGGCTTGAATAAATCAACGTATTCATCGGGATCGTACTCCAAATCGGCATCTTGAACAATGCAGTAGTCGCCGCTCGCCAAACCAATGGCGGTGTGCAAGGCGGCCCCTTTGCCTTGATTTACAGGATGCGAATGAAATACAGCGCTCACCTCAGGGTGTTTGGCCAAAAATGCCTGCACACTTTGCTCGGTTTCGTCGGTTGAGGCATCGTTCACAATAACCAATTCACGTGCAATGCCCGCAGGCAATGCCGCTTCAATCACCTGCTGCAAGATCAGATGCACGGTCTTTCCCTCGTTGTACACGGGAATAAGAATAGAAAGCTTACTTGGCTTCATCGGGGCGTAAAGGTAGCAAAACAGTTATATCAGCTATACAGTATCACAGGGCGAAGTCATTATGTCAGAAATGCCGCCCTCTTGCTCATGAATCACCATGTACGAAATAAGCTAAGCCCGTTGTATTCTTAGCCGACACAGTATATTTGCGCAAATCTTCTGTATGGCACGCATCTTAACGGGCATTCAAGCTACCGGCAAACCCCACCTCGGAAACATCTTGGGAGCCATTTTCCCCGCCATTCAAATGGCCAATGAACCCGGCAATGAATCGTTCTTGTTCATCGCCGACATGCACTCGCTTACGCAAATCAAAGATGCGGCAGTGCTGCGCGCGAACACCCTCGAGGTAGCAGCAACATGGTTGGCTTGCGGATTAGACCCCAATAAATCAGTGTTCTACCGCCAGTCAGACATCCCCGAAGTGACCGAGTTGGCGTGGTACCTGAGCTGCTTCTATCCCTACCAACGCCTTACACTCGCGCACTCGTTTAAAGACAAAGCCGACCGCCTTGAAGATGTCAATGCCGGACTGTTTACCTACCCCATGCTTATGGCTGCTGATATTTTGCTCTACGACGCAGAACGCGTGCCCGTAGGCAAAGATCAGTTGCAACACCTCGAAATGACCCGCGATGTCGGCGCCCGTTTCAACCACAAAATGGGCGAAACTTTCGTCTTACCCGAAGAAGATGTGCGCGAAGAAACCATGTATGTGATTGGCACTGACGGACAGAAAATGAGCAAGTCGCGCGACAACACCATCGACGTGTTTTTAGACGAAAAAGCGTTGAAAAACCTCATTAACAAGAACATTATCACCGACGCAACGCCGCTTGAAGATCCGAAAGATCCTTCAGCTTCAGCCGTGCACGCCATCTACAGCATGTTGGTCGATCGCGCAGCAGCCGATGAAATGGCCGCCAAGTTGCAAGCCGGCGGTTACGGTTGGGGACACGCCAAAAACGACCTCAAACAAGCGCTCGTTGAACGGTTTGCCGAGCCCCGCGAGCGCTACCACGAGCTCATGGCCCATCCTGATCGCATCAACGATGTGCTCGCTGAGGGTGCCGTAAAGGCCCGCAAAGTCGCGCAAGAGGTCCTCGGCCGTGTGCGTGAGCGACTCGGTATGGGATAATATACGAATTTTTTTGTTTTCTGCCTAACGGCAGGATGGACGCAATCGATCAACCATGTACACCCAACAACAGCCCATTATTTTGCCCGTAAACGGCATTACCCCGATCTTCGGAAACGCCTGCTTCATCGCGCCCAACGCCACCATCGTGGGCGACGTGGTGTGCGGTGACGACTGCAGTTTTTGGTTCAATGCGGTGGTGCGGGGCGATGTGCACAGCATCCGCATCGGCAACCGGGTAAACGTGCAAGATGGCGCAGTCATTCACTGCACCTACCAGAAAGCGGCCACCACCATTGGCAATGAGGTGTCAATTGGTCACAACGCCCTCGTGCACGGCTGCACCCTGCATGACCGCGTGCTGGTGGGCATGGGAGCCATCGTGATGGATGGCTGCGTGGTTGAAAGCGGCTCCATTATCGCCGCCGGCGCTATTTTACTCGAAGGCACGCACGTTGAAGCAGGCTCAATATATGCCGGCGTACCAGCCAAAAAAGTAAAGGCGATTGACACCGCCACATCCCTCGAAAACCTGGGAAAACTCGCCGCAAATTACGTCATGTACAAAGGGTGGTTTGGTGGGTAAGGGGAATTGTCAAGCAGAGGCAGGGTGTAAGTCGGTTGCACTTCGCGCGACGGCCTGACAATTAAGCGGAATATTTTCGGTGCGGCTCGACTTCCCTGCCGTTTAGGCGCTAATCCACAGCAGGGAATCGAGCGTGTGAGCTAATAAGTCCCAAACTAGTCACCTGAGCTCAAATCATGGAGTCAATATCAGGATTGGTCTATGTGTGTTTTTTATTTATTCGTGTCGTGTTTAATTTATTTTGACGTGTGTTTTTAGTCATCGGTCGCTTTATTTGGCTATTCAAAGGATTGGTTTGTATCTTCCCCTCAACACCGAAAGAACTATGAGAGTGGTATCAAAATTCTCTGTTTCTGCTGAAGCAGCACAAGAAATGCTTGGTCGCGCAATCGCCGAAGCCAAGCACAGCCAAGGTGCTTATGTTATCGCCATCGTTGATGAAAGTGGCATCCTGAAAGCCTTCCACCGCATGGATGGTGCCCCACTCATCAGTGTTGAAACAGCCATTAAAAAAGCCCGTTTGGCCGCAGGCTTTGGTTTTCCAACGGGTGATGAGTGGTACAATTTCATCAAAGACGATCCAATCCTATTGCACGGAGCTCAGCAGCTGCCTGATTTTATCCTGCTCGGTGGAGGTAGTCCCATTATGCATGAAGGTCAAATCTGCGGTGCCATTGGCGTAAGTGGTGGCCACTACAAGCAAGACGAGGCGATCGTTGCCGCTGCGTTTGGCGTGGAATAAGACAGGAGCACGATGTCGAGAGCCCAAGAAGAACTCATTCGCTGCACAGAGTTTCTCGAGCGATTCAACAAACTGCGCACAATCTCTGACTGGATAGCGGAGGTTGAGCGCGCGTTAGATGAGCTGCTGGGCATGGAGTATTCTGGCCTGTACCTCTACAACGAAGCCTTGGGTAAATTGGAGCTTTTGGTGGCTAAAGGTTTTTCCGAAAAAGAACGTTTGGCAGCTGAAAGTACGGCAATGGAACGTCATCCGGGAAAGGTGTTTGAGACCGGGGAGGGCTGGTACATTCCCGATGTACTGAACGACCCTTCATACACCACCACCGATAGCGATCGATCGTTCCAAGTGCGCTCACGGTTGTACAATCCCATCCGCGTTGGAGGAAAGATCGTTGGCGTGTTTGGAGCAGTCAGCGGAAAGGTTGATGCGTTCAGTCCGATGGAGCGCGAGTCGTTCAGGTTCCTCATTCACTTGTCGGCAACCATTTACCTCCGCATCCGAACAGAACAAGCCAATGAAGAGTTAAATGCGATCAAAGACAGACTTAGTTTTATAGCAACCCGCACGGATAACATGGTCATCCTTACCAATGCGCAACAGCAAATTGAATGGGTGAATGCAGCGTTTGAGGAAGTGACCGGTTATCACCTCCACGAAATCGCAGGCTTGCGTCCTGGTGATCTGCTTCAACGGAATGATATTGACCAAGCCGCAAAGGCGCGCATGAAGGCCGCAATTGTTTCTGGTGAATCGTGTGTCGAGCGCGTTGTAAACTACACAAAGAATGGCCTTCCATACCATGTGGAGGTGCAAATCTACCCTATCAAAGATGCCTCAGGACAGGTAACGCACTACATCTCGCTTCAACGCGACATTACCGAGCGAAAGAGACTGGAAGCTGAGCGTGATGCCCATATGCTCGATCTCGAGCAGGCTGTTGCGGAGGTGAAATTCCGCAATGATCGTTTGCACAACTTCTCCAATGTGCTGTCACATAACATTCGCTCGCACACAAGTAATATCATGTCGCTGGTCAAGTTGATTCAAATGCACCCACTGCCCGATGGCGCAGTGAAGTTTTTTGAAGTACTCGATCGTTCAGTACACAATCTCGATGAAACCATTCGCAACTTGAATAGCACCATCTCTTCAAACATTGACCCGAGAGTCGATAAGGAAGAAATCGACCTTACTAAACTATTGTCAAAGATTCGCGAGTCGTTATCGGTTGACATTGACGAGGCCAACGTGACATTGGACTGCAGGTGCGAAGAATGTTCGATTTTATGGGCCGATAAGGCGCTGTTGGAAAGCATTGTGACCAATCTGATTACCAACGCCATCAAATACCGCAGTAAAAACCGCGTTCCGATTGTAAGAATTGAAAGTGAGCTTAATGAAAGGGCATATGTCCTAAGGTTCAGCGACAATGGCCAAGGCATCGATTTGACCCGTCATGGTAATGATATTTTCGGCATGTTCAAGACCTTCAACAGCGAAGGGAAAGGTCAGGGTATAGGTCTCTACCTTACACGAAACCAAGTAGATATGATGGGGGGTAGCATCGAGGTTGAGAGTGCCCTAGAGGTGGGAACCACATTTACTGTGAAATTGCCAAGGAATGGAAAATAGAGAAGTTTGGGTGATTGATGATGATGCCATCTTCAGAATGATTGTGCGCTCCATTGCCGAAAATGCGCAAGTGGCTTGGCAGGTGAAAGAGTTTCCTACCGTGCAGGGCGCAAATGAAGCGCTCATGCAAGCTACCGCCTTGCCGGATGTCATATTGCTTGACATCAACATACCTGAAGGTGGCGGTTGGATGTTTCTTGAGGAGTTTGAAAAACGTCCTTTCACCAAAGTTAAGTCACACTTGTTTGTGTGCTCATCGTCAATCGATGCAAACGATAAACAGCGCGCTTTTGGAAGTCAGTGCGTACGGCAGTTTATAGAAAAGCCGCTGCCCTTCGATTTTTTTACCGCGTGGGATGAATGAGCGCGAATAGAAGTAGGCTTGGCCACATTTCCACATTTTAAATGATTAAATTGACCGCTATGAAATTCACAATATTACTCGGAATGCTCATGATGAGCTTCGGAATGTGCCAAGCACAAACCATTCAATCAAGCAATTACGGCACCACCGGCTACATCAAAAGCGACGGTACCATTCAAAACAGCAGCTACAAAACCGTTGGGTACATCAAAGACAACGGAACCATTCAAAACAGCAGCTACAAAACCATTGGGTACATCCAAAGCGATGGTAAAATTCAAAACAGCAGCTATTCAACTGTGGGGTATGTGAAGCAAGACGGCACCGTGCAGAACAGCAGCTACAAAACCATCGGCTACATCAAAGACGATGGCACCGTGCAAGATAGTAGCTACAAAACCATTGGTTACGCGAAGAACGTGCGAAAAGAGTGGGCAGCGGTGACCTTCTTCTTTTTCAATTTCGACTGACGTAGAGCCGAAGCCACTGACACCATCCAATGGAACTACGCAAAGTACTTTCAGGCGAGACCTATGCACATCTGATTGAAGGACACCACACAGAACGTGAAAACCGTCGGCTGTATGCTGCGTTGACCGCTATCCGATTCCCGCAGGTCGATCTTGATTTTTTGTTTGAAGAGGATGGCTTCGATACGGCCCTTGATCTTGAAGAGGATGACTCATTTGCTGGCTTGAATGTCGAAGAGACGTCAGAGAAGGGTTCACCAACCGGTCCGCTTCACACAATGACCATTCGCAGAATGCCGGAGGCGTGGTACAGGTTCACCCCATCTGACGCCCAGTACGCTGCCCGTTTACCCGCCCATTACTACCTCTTTTATTTCACGGGCAATCCGCGCAGCGATGATTACAGCTTCTCCGAGTTACGTGTTTTTTGGCTGAGCGATTTGCCACCTGAGAAACTCAACGAGGTACTCACAGAACTTCGCGCTGCGGTTGATTTAGTTTCCGCTTCGCGGGATGTGGATGTGTGAGCTTGGTTGTTCACTGTGAGTCCATCCGTTGTCGGTTTTTAACATGGTCAGAAGTGTGCGATAATTGGCCCTATAGCGGTTCAATCGGGTTTTAACGTAGTGCCTTTCGTAGACCCAGGCAATGTGTTTTTCGTTGGGAAGTTGATAGGGCAATTCAAGGGTGCGGATGCACGTGGGTCGTTGGTTGGTTATCTGTGGGAGTTGCTCAATAAATTCAGAGCAATGCCTGTGTGCCCGCACGTCAAGTGAGGTGTTAAACACCCGAATGTCACCATCCAGCAGCAGCACAGCATAGCGAACCCGGCGGAAGGGCAGACGTTTTAACCCCAATCTACCAGGGTCATGAGTAACAGGAGACATCTTCATGCGGCTTATCGGGGCGAACGCATTGTCAAGCCTTTTACTGAGGGCTGGGTCCATCAAGTGCATTTCGTCAAGGTATTCCAATGCCTTGTTGACGTGTTCAATTTCGTCAATCTTCGATTTCAAACGCTCAATCTCCTTGTTCAATTCAGTTTTGAAGGAGTTCAGACGCTCTTGGGTTTTTTGTACGCTCGAAAATTTAGGGTGCACATCGCAATACAAAAGTATCGCACGAAGTCCGTCAATGTTCTCACTCTCGCGAATTAGGAATTCATTCAGAAGCGCTGCACTCGCCTTCGAGAAAGGGATTTGGTCCATAATCAATTGAGTCAACGGATGCTGTTCTGCCATCATAGGAAGGTGTAAAATGAACTTAGTATTTAATGAACTCAATAATTGGTGTTTTGGTACGTTGAAGTTAAAATGAAGCACTATGTACATTGTCTTGGGCTACATACTCTTGTCGCTGATTATAGGGTATATGAATGTGAGAGCGTTTAAGCAAATCTTCCCCGATAAATTGCCATTAAGCGTGCTTGTGCGCATGTACACCCGAGCCCCGATTTACTGGCTTCAATCGGTGGTTTATGAACTTATGACAATTAACAGAGAAGACTATGATACAGACCATTGAAGCCCTTGTGAATGCTGTTCAGCTTCGGAAAACCAATCCTGAAGCATCACGCGAACTGTTGCAGTATGAATTGGAAGCCATTTATCACCTGGGACGCGCCACTGTTGTTGTTAGTGTTCTTTTGGCTTTTTTAGCGTTGCTCGCGCTTTGGTCTCCCTTTGTGTTTTGGTGGGTCTTGATGCTGGCATGGTTTGCTGCCTACAACATTTTTCGCTTTTTGCAGCGCATAACCGACGCGGCATTGGTTCTTAAGGTTACGGCAGCGGCACGACGTGTAGAATTAGGCTGCGCGCTCAAAGGTGATGTTAAACGTGTCAGAAAAGTATTTAGTAAAGGGGCGTAAGCTTTTATAAGAACTTCAGCACCGTTCTTTCTACTGAACCGATAATTCAGCGAGGCAATCGAGGGTAAATGGTTGGAAGACCTCAAGGGGTGTTCGGTGAGCATGACTTCCGATTGAAATGCGCGCAGGGGTATCGGTCAAAAGTGCTTTGGTGCGTTTGGGGTCAATAACCGCATCGTTTTCGCCTAATAGCACAAAGGTTGATGGAAAGTGAGGCGTAGCTGCATTGACCACAGGGTCGAATGACCGGCTGTGCAGGGCAGGGTTAAGAAGTATGCGTGAAACATCAAGCTGAGCACCAATGAGCCATGCGAACCAGCCTCCCATGCTTGAGCCGATCACCAAATTGGGTTTGAAAAGTGTCGTTTTTTCGAGGGTTTGTTCGAAGCATGCCGGGTCGCGGTAGTTCATGTCGAGCGCGAGCACTTCATGATGCAACGATTTGAGCCATTCAACCTTTGACGAAGGCAGGGTCGATTCTAAGCCGTGGTAGAAGGCGATGCGCATTGGTTTTTCTTACAAGGTATAAAAGTGTGTTGCGTCCCTATGTTCGCAACAATTGGTAGAGTCGAAAGAGGGACAAAATACCAACCAAGATAGCAACTATGGTTACATAGCCAAAAATTAGCATCGAACGATTTCAGCTCCAAGAAGTTGGCGATTTCGAAGCGCAAAACTGTCTGGTACCATTGAACTTGATTAGAAGCAAAAATGTTCATTTAACCACACAACCGCTAATTTCTTGTTGGTGCTTTTGTGGGCTGGATTAATTTAATGTCATAAAGTAATCCCCGTTGTCAAGATACCATTTTAAACTTGATCCATCCTTAATAAATTTGGAGCCATTGCTTTCCCCTGAAGTAAGTATTATTTCATTATCATTTATTTTCTTGAAAGTACCACTTTCGTTAACTGGTATTCCAGCTGTATTTTCTACCACTTGTGCGTGATCAGGTAGCTCAGGCAGGCTTCTTCAGTGGAGTAACGCATCATAAAATTATTAGTGTCACCTTGTTCTTTCTGGATTCTGCTTTTGTTGGACACAAAGCAAAACGCCCAGAAATCAACCTATTTACGCTCTGGGAAAGAACCCGTTAAACCGCTAAGTATATTAGATTCATAACTAACGGGGTGATAAAAAAGCAAGCGATTCTTTGTATTAAATCTTTGTTTTGCTAAAAAGCCCGAACTGCACGTACCTGCTTCGGGGAGTCCTTATGGTCGGTACTGTTAAAGGCAGTCCTACCGGCGAAGCCGACATATTTCGCTCGGTTATCATCGCGCTCGCACTCCGTACTACTCCAATAGCCGTCCTGTGTAAATTTCCCAATCCCTTTAATTTTAAGGTTATCATACATAAGCTGTAATTCGTTTTGTGTGGGTAGATACCAATCCGTAAATCCGTTATGGCTCGACTCAAGACAGAATCGCGCAGCTGTTGGGGCTGGCTTTTTTGAAGTAAAGATAAATCCAGATTCAAACCAGCTGGCCTGCTCAACGATTAATTTTGTGTTGCGCATACCAGATTTATCGGCAATCCCATTACCATTTGCTTTTGTTTTCCCAGTTCCACCCCAAATAGCCCTTCCAAAATCCTCATCTGTACATACCAATCCGTGGTGGCCAGTTTTATCAATAAAAAAAACTATGCCTCCGGCATAAATAGAACCTATTTTTAGCTTATCGGATTCAACTTTCAGTTTAATTGCATCAAATATCTTTTGCATTTGTTCAAGCGGTAAGTCCTTTGATTTTAAAAGTTCGTCAATGATAGTAACACTATCATACGAGCAAAATGTAGTTTCTTTTACTTTAGAAATGTATAAATCAATGGTTGATTCAAGAGTGACAATGTTTTTCGCTATGCCTTTCGCTTTATTTTTGAGTGATTTGAAGTGCGACACTTTTATTTCATAGGAATTTTGGGATAATTCTGTTAACTGTTTCAAAATGCCAGGTGATTGAACAGACTTAATTTTTTTCCAGTCCTCTATTAGATTGTTTATTTTACTATCGATTATTTGATTCTTACTTGAAATCAGATTTAAGACTGCGTGTTCATTGATTAGATCAATTTCTTTAAATGCAGCTACAGCATAAACTGGTTCGTGTTCTATGCAATGGTTTAAATTTTTAACTCCTTCTGTTATTTCACCATTCCTTACTTGATATTTAGCTAATATAAATTGATTTTGAGGCGTGTTATTGAATTTATATGCTTTAGATTGATAATTAACTGCATCGGTAAACTTGCCCAAAATATATGAGGCAAACGCAGCCTTCTCATAAGAATCGGCAGCAAGCAATCCAATTTGGATTTCTGAGTTATTTAACTCGGAATTTACCTTGTTAAAATTATTTGTTAAAACATTTGTCAAGCGGACTGCCGTGCTATCACTTTCAACACTAGCATACTTAGCAGCTCGCAGAAAGTAGTCGCGGGCTTTTTCTGGGTCAATATATTTTTCAACATATAAATAAATGCAGCCTATCCGATGCAGAACAAAGTAATCTTGTTTCATAAAAGTTTCAGCCTTTAATAATTCCTCAAGCGCATCTGCATATAAATCAGAATCTTTTGCAGCGTTTACGAAAAATTTAACACCAAGTTCTATGCTGTGTTGACGTTCTTTTTCGCTATCGGGTACCCTGAGAAGTTCAGAAATATTCTGTAAAAGTAAATTCTCAAGTTTTTGTTGTTCTATTAGAATATCTGTATTTCGATTTAAAAAAATGAGTGATTCATTCACATTAGATATTTGATTATTAAGAACATCCATGCCCAAGCCAATGTTTTGGCCCAAGTGATGGATTGCCTGAACTTGCTCTTTTGATGATTGGTCGATATATTTGCTAACTGTGTTAGCAGTGTATTGAACCAAGGAAACGTCACGCACATAATCTAAATAACTATCAAATAAATTGGAGTTATCTTTCCATGGCCGCCAGTAGCCAAATACGAAAGAGGGTGCTTTATGACTAATGTTGCTCATGTTTTTAGTACATTTTGTGATTATTTAATGTTTACATTCTTACGGTTTAACTCGCAAATATGAAACCTTATAACTTTTAGCTGCGTTTAAAAGTACAGATTTTATTCTTTCGATCGGTTGTTGTTGATGACGCCCTGTTGGAAAGTGTTAAACTCCAACGGGCCCGACGCAGGAGGGCAATGGTGTTTACCATATTTCAATAGGAACTCTACGGGAGTGTGATTTGCAAGTGATTCGTGCGGTCTGTTGTTGTTGTAGTCCCAAATCCAGGTGCTGGCCAGGTGCTGAGCTTGTGCCACACTTTTCAATTCGAACCGGTCGAGGATGTCTTCACAGAAGGTGTGGTTGAACCGCTCAATGTGGCCGTTTTGACTGCGCTTGGGCAAGCGACGCTTCGACTTTCGTCGAATGTTGAGCCTACACTCGGTGTAGGGGCGGTACAGTCGCTTGTGGTTGACCATATGGCCGTCCTTGCGGATGCGGTGGTACATCTTCCAAAATCCCCATGACGGACGTTGATCGGCCATCGAACGTAAGCTGACCGAATACAGATCGTCGTCAGCACGCAACTTTGGAACGTACCGCTGTACCGAAGTGCTAATGTTCATCATTCTACAGGCCTGACGCAGTGAAACTCCTTCGTGTTCTTCAAGGACGTCATTCACCAAGTCTCTTTTCTGGTCAGGCCTCAGAGCTTTTTTTCGATAACATCTTTCAGAATCCGGTTCTGCAGCGTGAGGTCGGCGACGATGCGCTTGAATTGGCTTAGTTCGGCTTCCATCTCCTTGAGTCGTTTGAGCTCGCTGACCGCCATACCACCATACTTGCGTTGCCATTGGTAGAAGGTCGGTTGGCTTATGCTATGTTCACGGCAAATGTCAGTAACCCGCTGACCTCTCTCGTGTTGTGTCAAAATCGAAACGATTTGGCTCTTGGTAAATCTTGACTTCTTCATGCTTCTCTAAATTAGTACTTTTAACAGTAGCTAATTTTAGGGAAGGTTTCATACTGGTTAAAAAAATTGTAGATTGAGGTATAACGTAAGTAAATAAACATAACTTTAGCTTGCTGAAAACATTTACATGATATGATTGATAACAAAAATTTCTACGAAGCAGTCCAAGTCATAGGTAAATACATGGAGGTTTCATTGCAAGACGCCGAGTTTAATGAATACATCTACTGGGTTGATTTGTCGAAGATGCCGGAACGTGAGGATGAGTGGGATTGGTCTTTAGAGCGAGCAAAGAAGCACCACGCTGAATTGGGTTTGGCGGCGATACCAGAAGATTCTGATGGCTTAGATGACGAGCCGTACGCCTCTGCATGTGACCCAGTTTCTCGTTACGAAAACGAGTTTGTGTTTGTGCTATGAGAAGCAACGGTCTCGAGTTCAATCCAAAATCGCTCGTAAATGGCAAGTAAATATGTGGAGGTGTTTCCTGCTAAGGCCTTGTTCGATGTCTTCAAGATCGAATGCACTTCAATACAGAATCAGCGGAGATGCTTGGAGTTTCCTTTCAATTTGAAGTTCAAAATCATTGTAGACCGGTCTGAAGAGTTTCAAGGGCCTGGAATATATTGGGTTACTTACGAGGGCAATCTAATCTATATTGGTTCTTACTCGTCAGAAAAGCCGAATATTGTGCACGATCGGTGGGTGAAGCATATTCAGACCTTCACCAATAGGGGCTGTAGGCTTGGTTTCGGGGCCCTCACGAAGAAAGAGAGAATACCGCCCAAGTTGAAAGTGTTTTATGATCGGGATGGTTATCGCTATTGTGATACCGGTACAGTTACGAGTCCTGAGAGGTTGGCTTTCGCCAATGAGAATTTTGATTCATTCAAAGCACACAATGATACTCGCCTGATTAAGAATTTTGATTTTCATTACGTGAGAATTGACACTCCGGTGGTCACTAAAACAGTTGAAGCCTGTCTGATTGCTGAGTTTAATCCAATTTGCAACTCAACCCGGTCTAAAGGCAATAAATGTGATAATGTCGTGTTTGATAAATTGAAAGAATTGATTGATAGACACCCGTTATACAGACAGTAACGAATGATCGCCCCTCCCCATGCCCTACCTCACCAAATCACGTTTCAAAACCGGTTTGAGCTGTCCCGCTAAGCTGCAGTATAGCGCACAACCCACTGTGTACCCCAGCGCGAAAGAAGACAATCCGTTCTTGGAAGCCCTCGCCAATGGCGGACACCAAGTCGGTGAAATGGCCAAACTGCACTTCCCCGGTGGGGTGGAGGTCACCGAACGTAACAACCTGCAAGCCGTTGAACGTACACGCGAACTCATCGCCAATGGGGTGACAACCCTGTTTGAGCCGGCGTTTCTCGTGGGTCACAAGTACATCCGTGTTGACGTGCTTGTGCTTAAGCCCCATACCATTGAGGTGATTGAGGTAAAGTCGAAAGGAGCACAAGGCGATGACCCCGGTCAGTTCATCACACAAAAAGGCTTTCCAACATCGGGATGGCGACCCTACATCGAAGACCTGGCCTTCCAGCTCCAGGTGGTACGCTTGGCTTTTAGCGGGGATAGACGTGAAGTCAAAGGCTTCCTCATGGGCGTTGACAAAACCAAGCAAGCTGACGTTGACAACCTTTACGCATCCTTCCCAATCAAAAAAATCAATGGCCGATGGAGCTGTGAGCCTGTTGCGGGGCTGACCCGAGCCGACCTTGGAGAGTCTATGCTCTTCAAGGCCGATTTAACCGCCATTTGCGATGGCTTGCCGAATGACGCGCATTACAGCAATCACAAACTGTACAATGGTCGTAGCTTTCCTGCCATCATCGATTGGTTTGAACGTACACTTCTCGATCTTGAAGCCGGCGTAAACACGCCCCAGCACCCGGTCGGACACCACTGCAAAACCTGTGAGTTCAAGCTCAATCAAGCCACCGAAGGCGATACACGAAGTGGGTTTCATCAATGCTTCGCAGCAGCTTTGGGGTGGACGGAAGCACAATTTGCAGCACCCAAAACCTGGGACATTTGGGATTGGCGCGGGGCACGCGACTTGGTTGATGTGCAAGGCAAGTTTTTAATGGCTGATTTACGTTTTAACGCACCTTTTTCGCCTCCCGTGGGTGCTACTGATGAAGAACGTGAAGCGCTTGAGAATGCGCACAATGGCGCCGCTGATGACATTTACGACACCGAACCGTTTGATCCCGAGCACATAGGTTTGGATCGCGACGAACGGCGCTGGGTGCAGCTCATGGGCATGGAAGAGGGGGGCGAGCCCTATTTCAGCGCTGGCGCATTTGCACAAATGGCGGCAACGTTCAATGCGCCATTTCACTTCATTGATTTCGAGACAACTGCACCGGCTGTGCCCTTGTTCGCCGGGTACCGTCCCTCAGAAGGTGTGGCTTTCCAATTCTCGCACCATCGCATGGAGGCCGATGGTAACTACACCCATGCGAGCGAGTTCTTGGGCATGACCCGCGACGGTGACCCAACATGGCGGTTCATTGAAGCGCTTTACGATGCGCTTGCTCACGATCAAGGCACTGTATTTATGTATTCGCACCATGAGAATACTTTCATCAACATCTTGATTCGCCGTTTGGTGGCTGAGAGTCCGTTCACGCCCGATCAAACAACTGAATACCTGGGCTTCTTACAAAGCATTGCGCGTCCGACCGCCAATTCGCCCGTGCAATGGGCGCCCGGTCCGCGTGAGATGGTCGACATGGCCGACTTGGTGCGGCGGTTTTTCTGGCATCCGATCATGAACGGATCAAACAGCATCAAGGTGGTGTTGCCGGCTATACTCGAGTTCAGTGACTATTTGCAGGAGAAGTATTCAGCGCCGGTTTACGGTGCCGCAAACGGCATTGTGAGTAAGAATTTTAGGGATTGGGTTTGGCTGAGCCGCCAAGCGGATGGACGCATTGTTGATCCCTACAAGCGCTTGCCAGGGCTGGAGGAGTTGTTGCCTATTGGCATGGATGCTGCAGAGCGCATGTTTCACGACGAATCCATTGGCAATGGCGGTGCCGCCATGATGGCCTGGGCGTACATGCAGTTTGGCGACATGCGCGATGAAGAGCGCGAAGCCATTTCACGCGGACTGAAAATGTACTGTGAGCTCGACACCCTCGCAATGGTGATGCTGTGGGAAGGGATGCGGGAGGGGTGATTGTCTTTCTTTTTTTCACCGTGTTGACCCCGTTCCGCAGCTTCAAAGCATTCCAAGTTGCCGCGTTTCATGGTTTCTAAAGCAATTCTTGCGGTTCTCGGCCTACCGGCCAGATGGTCGCCCAACCCATCGGCGCGTCGAACCTCCTTAAGTCACATGCATTGATTGAAGCAGCGATGAGGCCGGAATTGAAAGACGGCCCCTTTTACAAAACGCACATCTAAAAGTGCATAAATTGATAAATATGCACAACATAAAGTGCAAAAATGTATATTTGGTGTGTGATTGGAATACATTATGACCCCATTGTACCAAAAATTTGAATTTCTGATCGAGCATACCGATGCCGGATTCAAGCGCTACTTGTTTGAAGAAATCGCCTGGGATAGTCGTATGGTTGGCATCATTGGTCCAAGAGGCGTGGGCAAAACAACCCTCGTGCTCCAGTACATTAAAACGCAGTTAGACACCAAACGCGCTTTGTATGCCACCGCTGATGACCTCTACTTTAGTCAACATCGGCTTTATGACGTAGCCGATGAGTTCTACAAACACGGCGGAGAGGTCTTGTTCATCGATGAGATTCACAAGTACCCTGAATGGTCGCGCGAGCTGAAGAATATTTACGATGCGTTTCCAACCCTAAAGGTCGTGTTTACCGGTTCATCGGTGCTCGACATCCTCAAAGGTACGGCAGACCTCAGCCGCAGGGCATTGATGTACAAGCTGCAGGGATTGTCATTTCGCGAATACATGCGTTTGTACCACGGTCGCGATGTGGAGGTCCATGACCTTAACCGCATCGTGAATCACGACGTCAAGTGGCCGCGGGAGTTGCGTCCGCTTCCGCTGTTTGCCGATTACCTTCGCCGCGGCTACTACCCCTTCGGAGTCGAGGGCGAACTGCACCATCGCTTGGGTCAAATCGTGGTTCAAACACTTGAGACCGATATTCCTCAATTTGCCAACCTAAACGTCGGCACAGCGCGCAAACTCAAGCAGTTGCTGACCATCATTGCCGAAAGTGTACCCTTCAAGCCCAATTTCTCGAAGATTGCGGCCATTCTTGGGGTCAGTCGTAACTCGCTCGACGATTATTTCGCCTACATGGAGCAAGCCGGCCTCATTGCACAATTGCGCAGCGGCGCCTTGGGCATTCGTGGTTTGGGCAAGGTAGATAAGGTATATCTTGACAACCCCAACCTCGTTTACAACCTCCAAGCCACACAGCCCAATATCGGCAACCTGCGCGAGACCTTTTTTTTCAACCAAATGCGGTTGAGGCATGTCGTAGAAGCTGCCGATCGGGCCGATTTCACCCTTGGTGCTTACACTTTCGAGGTTGGAGGCAAGCACAAAAAGCAGTCCCAGATTGATCAGAACAGCACATCGTTCATCGTGAAAGACGACATTGAGTTTGGTTATCGCAACATTATTCCGCTTTGGGCCTTCGGTTTGACGTATTGATGGCACACGGCGTGCACCGCAGTCCTAAGGTTCTCGGCCTACCGGCCAGATGGCCGCCCCTCCCCATTACCCCAAACTTTCACTTGGTATGCGCATTAAACGCAGGTGTTTTTTGAGAGTGCTTCAGAAGTTCTGATGGCCCAATCTAAGACTATTCATCGTGTTTTTATATTCATTTGTCGATTATTTTGGTGTTTGCATTATGTTTTGAGCTAACTTTATGCCGCTTTAATCAAACCGACTATGGCGTCAACTACGTTAACCACCCGCGCGCTTACCGCAGCGCTGTTCACCCTGCTCGCATGGGCAGCAACACCCCTCACCACCCAGGCCCAACTGCCTGATTACCTGCCCACCGAGGGCCTAGTTGGCTGGTGGCCCTTCAACGGCAATGCCCATGATGAAAGTGGGAATGGGAATGACGGGGTAGTGAATGGGGCGACGCTGACTGAGGATCGCGATGGGAACCCCAATGCTGCGTATAGTTTTGATGGGGTGGATGACGTCATTGATTTACCACTTAATTCAGGACAAATAGCAACTTCCACAAGTTTTTCAATTCAGTATTGGCTTGTTCCAAACCCAGGTCAATTAACTCCCCAAACAGTCTTTGCAAATTGGAAATCAAACCCTGTTCAATATGCAACGCCAGTAAGTTTTTATACTGGCTTTTATGGGAATAATTCGGGGTGGAATATTTTCTCGGCCTACCTCGGTGGGTTATCAGTAGGTTCTAGTTCTCCGTTGAATTTTCAAGATTTCAATCACATAGTTATTGTTTTTGACGGGAGTCAAGGTGCTTCGGAAAATCGACAAAAGGTTTACTTAAATTCTATTTTACAGAGCAATAATTACAACTGCCAGTACTGCTCAAGTAATATTCCTCAACAAATAGGTAATGTTTTTGACCACACAACTATTGGAGCCCGCTATTATCAGAATAATTTGATTGATCTATTCAATGGAGCAATCGATGACATCGCCATCTACAGCCGCGCCCTCACCCCCGAAGAAATCACCGCCCTTTACACCGGCCAACCCATCGTAGCCCCCTGCGCTGACCCCACCGCCTGCAACTTCGAGCAAGAAGGCGAGTGCGTGTTCGCTGAACCCAACCTCGATTGCGCGGGCAACTGCCTCAACGACTTTAACAACAATGGTGTTTGTGATGAAGTTGAAGTGTACGGATGCGAATACCCCACCGCGTGCAACTACAACCCTGAAGCCAATGTGGGCGATGGCTCATGCACCTTCCCCGCACACAATTACGACTGCGAAGGCAACTGCCTCCTCGATCTCAACAACAACGGCTTGTGCGACCTCGAAGAAGCCGCCGGTTGCACCAATGTCGACGCCATCAACTACAACGCCGATGCCACCCTCGACGACGGCTCATGCATGGTTACCTGCAAAGGCGACTTCGACAACGACGGACAAATCACCATCAACGACCTCTTGGGCTTCCTCGCTGCATACGGCAACCAGTGCGAAGGTGCCGGCTGCATGGACCCCGCCGGTTGCAACTACGACCCCAACGCCAGCTTTGACCTCGGCTACTGCGAATACCCCGCTGAATTCTTCAATTGCGACGGCACCCCCGTTAACGATACCGATGGCGACGGAGTGGCCGATGAATTGGAAGTGGC
>CAMCHP010000021.1 GCA_945874695.1 Chryseobacterium gleum | reverse complement strand
AAATTCCGGTGTTCTCGTACGAGAAGTTCCCGAATGTGAACAAAGAGTTGGGGCCTGAGATGAAGTCGACCGGTGAGGCGATTCGCTTCATTAAAGATTTGAAAGATCCCTACTTCAGAAAAATTTACGCAGAGCGCAACCTCTACCTGAGCCGTTAATCGGCGGGTTTAGTCGCGGTCAAACGAAATCCGACACCGTGTACATTCTCAATAGCGATGCTCGCATCGGCACCGAGGTGTTTGCGCAAGCGTGTGATAAAAACATCCATACTGCGTCCAACAAAGTACGAATCATCACCCCAAATCATGTTGGCGATAAGGTCGCGCTCGATCACGCGTTCGCGGTGTTCGCAGAGCAGCTTCAGCAGTTCGGCCTCTTTTTTGGTGAGTTTGATGCACGTTTCGCCGTGGCAAAGGTTGTAGTTGTCGGGGTCAAAACTGTACTGCCCTAAATTGTAATCGGGTGCGCCAGCTTCAGCAGTTGCGCTGCCCGAACGTTTCAGAATGGCTTTAATACGCAGCAGCAACTCTTGGTTTTCGAAGGGCTTGGTGATGTAATCGTCGGCTCCCGTTTGAAAGCCCCGCACTTTGTCGTCAGGCATCGCTTTCGCGGTTAAAAAAACAATCGGCACTTGGGTGTCAACCTTGCGAATATCTTCAGCCAGGGTAAAGCCGTCTTTCGCAGGAAGCATCACATCCAGCAAACACAAGTCGTAGCGTTCTTGGTTGAATTTAAGAAGCCCTTCTTTGCCGTCTTTTGCCAAGTGCACTTTATAGCCTTCAAGCCGAAGCAAGTCTTGAATTACAAAGCCGAGGTTAAAATCATCTTCAACCAAAAGTATGCTGATGCCGTTGCTCATTGTTCATTCGTTTGAAGGGGTAAACGCACGGTGAATTGACTGCCTTTGCCGCGTTCACTTTTAACGCTGACTTGTCCGCCATGAGCGTCAACCACTGTTTTGACATAAAACAAGCCCAATCCAAAACCTTTCACATCGTGCACGTTTCCGGTGGGTACGCGAAAAAACTTATCAAAGATCATTTTAATGTGCCGCGAGTCAATGCCAATGCCATTGTCGGCAATCATCAATTCGATTGTATTCCCCTTGTTGCGCGTAGAAATTTTGATTTGAGGGGTTTTTTCAGTATATTTAATGGCATTGTCGAGCAAGTTGTGCACCAAATTCGTGAGGTGCACGCGATCGCCTTTCACCCAAACTTCTTTGGCGTGCAATTGGCGTTCGATTTTACCTCCGCGGTCTTCTAAATGAACCTCAAGCACTGCCAATGCCTCTTGAATCACCTCATGCATATCGATCGGCTCGCGCTGAACTTTCAAGGCCTCGGGTGAAAGGGTGGCAACCTGCAGCACGCGTTCAACTTGATTTTTCAAACGGTCGTTTTCATGCTGGATGATGGTGGCGTATTGATTACGTCGCTCTTCATCATTTTTCACGTCCTCGCGCAAGAGCATTTCACTGCTAATGGCAATGGTCGAAATGGGCGTTTTGAGCTCGTGCGTCATGTTGTTGATGAAGTCGGTTTTGACCTCTGACAAGCGTTTTTGCTTCAAAATTATGGCGATGGCATAAGAGAAGAACACCACCACAAGTATGATCAGCACACTCGAAGCGACCCAAACATCCATCTGGCGAATCAGTACATTCTGCTTTGAAGGAAAGTAGATGCCAAAATAATGCCCGTCGCGGTTGAAACGTTTTTGGGAGGTCACATCTTCAGGATTACTTCGAATTCCCTTCTGCGTATTGATGCGCGCACCATACACAATCGAATCGCTGAAACAGTCGTAAATGGCGTATTCAAACTCCTCGTTCAGATTGAGGTTTTCGAATTCTTCACGCAACAGGGTCTCCAAATAATAGGGGTGGAGGGTGTCGTTGATGTTGGCCACATAAAAAGCCGATGACACCTGATTTACAGGCTCAACCAATGCGCTGTCGCGGTTGGCCTCTTGAATGCGGTCAACCACTGCCGACATGGCGATAACAACACGGTCGTTGAATTTGCGTTCTTCTAAGCTGTAAGCTTCCTTGACCCAATAAATTTGAGTTATGACAACGCCGGTCAGCGAAAACACCGCCAAAATGATCAAAAGGTAAATCGTACGTCGTTGCATGGCGCGAAAGTTAGCGATTTCGCATCTTTGTACATCTGCAAATCAATCCCTCACCAAATGAACTTTCGTTCTTTCGTAGTTTTTTTTCTTGCGCCCTTGGCGGGCGGATGTCTGCTCCTATCATGCACAGGCCAGCGAACCAAGCTTGAATTCCCCATTGTGGTTGACTACGATGTGCAATGCCCAGACACGGGCGCGCTGGCTTTGGTGCACACCTACTTTGCGGAGCAATTCAGCTACGTCATGTACGATAGCACCCACTTCAGTTCACAGCGCGAAGCCTTGATTGGCAATTTTCACATGTGGTACAATGGTGAGCAGTTGTACGTGCGCGAGTTTGATGAGAATTTTTGTGTGTGCACCCTGGTCGAAGGCGAACTCCTAGAACTTTGGGAAGGAGATGAGGTCGACAGTACCTATCACTACAGTGAAGATAAACGCGACGAGATTTTAGGTTATAAAGCCTATCGCGGTGCTTCCATCACCGATAATGACGAAGAGCGCACCGATGTGCTGATTACCGACGAGCTACCCAATTTGTGGTTCGATATCCGCAGTTTTCCAGGCTTGCCACTCAAGTATTGGTACACGCTGCGCGATGCCGAAGTGTCATACGTTGCCACCGCAGTACGCAGCGATAAAGCGCTCACCTTTGATCCGTCAGGTTATGACCGTGATTGCGTGCGCATGCCGGCTCAAGCTTATCTCGGCCTCGAACCCCAATCTGACCTTTTTCCTTACCAAACCCACGTATGGGTTTTTGGAGACTTGGTCGATGAATTGCAGAACCCGATTGCCGGTACAGTTTCGGTTGAGTCAGATGTCAATGGGGTGAAAACCAAAGCGAACATGCGCTGCGATCAAGGTACGTTCGATATTGAGTTGCGCCTTGGCGGAGTGTACATCCTCGATTTCACCGCACCTGACCATGTGCACAAGCGCATTCAAATTGATACCCGGAACATGGAAGCCGCTGAAGTCGGTTTTCTCAGCGCGCTCACCATCAACCTCTTCCAGCCTGAAAATGCGGAGATTGAGAACTATATGGCCAATCAAATTCTAGGCACGGCAGCGTATCAGCCTGAAGAAGACATGATCGTCTTCGACTTTGAATATACCGAAGCGGTGATGCGCGAGGTCAATCGCTTGCGCGGAATCACCGAATAGCCATGAATTTTTTAGCCCATATTTATTTGAGTGGCGCCGATGAGGCGCTAATCACGGGCAACTTTATGGGCGACTTCTTCAAAGCATCGACGTGGCGAACCTTGCCGCGGGGGTATGCAAACGGTGTGCTGCTTCACCGCCTCATCGATAGTTTTACCGATGAGCACCCTGTTTCTGCTGACTTGCGCAGTATACTGCATCCCGTATGCGGCAAGTACGCAGGCATAGCTTTAGATATGATGTACGACCATTTGCTCGCCTCCAACTGGGCGGCGTTTGCTGCTTTGCCCCTCGAGAAGTTTGCCCAAACATCGTATGAAATACTGCAGCGGCATAGCGATGTGATGCCCAACAACTGCAAACACATGCTGCATTTCTTCACCCAAGAAGATTGGCTCACGTCTTACCAAACCACCGAGGGAATTGCCTTCGCTTTGCAACGCATGGAACGGCGCTACGGCGGGGATATCGGCTTTGACGGTGTAATTCCAGCTTATGACGCCGCGTTCAATCGTTTTAATGCAGGTTTTCAGCGCATTTTCCCCGAACTTCAACGAAGGTGTTCTGAGAAAATAATTAGCTTTGCCTCTCAGGGAAAGGACATCATAGATTGAGCAAACAGTCTTACTTTGGTCTGTAAAAAAAAGTATATTTGAACTTTCCTTGACCAATGACCGGGATGATGAGGCTACTATACACGTTGATTATACTTATGCTTTTGCCTGTCTACGGCGCACTTGCAGGCAGCGTCGTGCTCGAAGGAAAGTATCAGCAAAAGAACATTTTCGTTGTAAATTCAATCGCTGCCGAGGGTGTAGGGTTCTGTGTTTACGAAGTGACAGTGAATGGCGAGGTGAGTTCAGATGAGGTGAATTCGACGGCGTTTGAAATTGACCTTAGCGTTTACGGATTGAAATTGGGTGACAATGTCGTCATCGTGATCAAGCACAAAGACGGTTGCGAACCCCGCGTGCTCAATCCAGGGGCGCTTGAACCGCGTCCTACCTTTGAAACGGCTTCCATTCAAATCGATGCCGCAGGGATGTTGACCTGGGAAACCTTGAACGAACAAGGGAAACTGCCTTTTGTGGTTCAACAGTATAAGTGGAACAAGTGGGTAAACGTAGGTGAAGTAACCGGCAAAGGCACCTCAGTGAAAAACAGCTACGCGTTTCAAACAACGCCCGTTTCTGGAACCAACAAATTCCGCGTGGTTCAAAAAGGCCAAGAAGGTGGGGGAGATCGTGTTTCGCCTCCCGCAGAATACATGGCTTCGAAAGCTCCTGTAACCCAAACCTACGACAAGAAAACCAAGTCAATCAAGTTCAGCGCAGAAACCAACTATGAATTGTACAACGAGTACGGCCAAATCATCAAGCGTGGTTTTGGAACAGGAATTGATTTGAGCAGCATGCCCAAAGGCTTCTACTACGTGAGCTTTGATAGCATTACCGAGAAGGTTGATCGCCGCTAAAATTTTGCGGGTGTTATAACAATTGCCCCCTTTTCATCGTATACTATCTTGTGAACACTAAGATCATTGCATCCTTGGTATGCGTGGTTGCCGTTGTTGTTGTGCTTTATGCCTGCGATGATCGCCGCCACGAACGTTCAGGCAAAACTGAACAAGTGCGCTTGCCTGATCTGCCTGATCTGCAAGAAAAAGGCACGCTTACGGTGCTCACCGAAAACACCTCAGCTTCTTTTTACCTCTTTCGTGGGCAAGCCATGGGCTACGATTATGAATTGCTCCGCGCCTTCGCCAAAGATCACGGCCTCAACCTCGAGGTGAAACTACTCGATGACCTCAATGCGATGTTCGATCAGCTCAACCAAGGTGAAGGCGACATCATTGCTTGCAACCTTACAGCCAGTCCTGCTCGACTCGACCGCGTGAGTTTCACCCAACCGCTGAGCGAAACACGTCAGGTGCTTGTGCAACGCAAACCCGAAGGGTACCGTAGCATGAGCAAAAGCCAAATCTCCGATTCACTCATTACAACGTGGAATCAACTGAATGCGCGAGAAGTATACGTGCATGCCTTTTCAACTTTTCACAAACAATTGGTCGATCGAAAAGAGGCCGAAGGAATAGGCCCTGAAATCATTCAAGCCAGCGGAAACATTACCAGCGAGCAGTTGATTCGCTTAGTGGCCGAAGGTCAAATTGATCACACCATCGCCGACGAGAACATGGCGCTGCTCAATGCGTCGTATTATCCGAATCTCGACGTTTCATTTGCCCTGAGTGAACCCGAACCCATCGCCTGGGCCATTCGCAAAGATGCCGACAGCTTACGTCTTGCCCTAGATGCTTGGATCACTGACCAAGCAACGGCCCGTAAACGCAAATTTCTATACCACAAGTATTTCTTGGCGACCAAAGACCAAGCTGCCCGGGTGATGAGCGCTTACTCGTCACTCGACGGCGGAAAGATCTCCGAATACGATGACGCCATTCGCAAGTTCAGTGCCGAACTGGATTGGGATTGGCGCCTGCTTGCCGCAATGATCTACCAAGAGTCGCGATTTAACCCAGAGGCACGGTCGTGGGCAGGTGCCTTCGGTCTCATGCAAATGATGCCCGCAACGGCCGAGCGCTTCGGCATTGATACCACCCACACCCGCGAAGCAAATATCAAAGCAGGGGTGGCCTACTTGAAATACCTCGATCGTTATTGGCGCAAAACGGTTGAAGATCCCAATGAACGTGTTAACTTTATCTTGGCATCGTACAACATCGGGCCGGGGCATATTGAAGACGCACGTGTCATTGCTGAGCATATTGGTAAAGATCCCAATGTGTGGGGCAACAATGTAGCCGACTGCTTGTTGTTAAAACATGATGGCACATACGCTGACATACCCGGAATTCGACACGGCTATTGCCGATGCACCGAACCCGTGAACTACGTCAGAAACGTCTTCAGTAAATACCGAGAGTACCAATCCATCGAATGACTAAGCTCAACGTCTTTCTCGTTTTTACACTCCTTGGAATGTTGTTCCCATCCTGCCGTAAGGCAGAAAACCTTGATTACATCATTCAGGGAAAAATCGTCGATAGCCGCCATCAAGCAGGTTTGGCAGGTGTTTCGGTTCGCATTGATGAGCAAACCCTCGAAGGAGGCACGCTGAGCGGCGCACTCACAACAGCGGCACAAGTGACGACCGCAGCTGACGGAAGTTTCGAGCTGACTTTTCCTCGAAAGAATGCGCTTACCTATCAAATTACACTTCAGAAAACAGGCTATTTTTCGCGCACCATCGAGGTGAACCCTGATAACTTAACTCCGAACGAACCCTACTCATTCAATGCAAGTCTTACCCCTGAAGCCACGGTGAGTTTTCGTTTCATCAACGCCTCTCCTTCAACTGAAGATGATTTGCTCAGGTTTCGTAAGCTCAACGCACTGTTCACATGTGCGTGCTGCGACAATGCATGGGTGAATTTGGAGGGCATGGAGGTTGATTCTGTATTCACCTGCAAACTGCATGGCGATTACAATTTGACCTATGTTTATGATGTGTATAAACTGGAAGAAACCTCGACCGTTGATTCTGTGTTTTGCGCGGCCTTTCAAACAACTTACGTCGAAATCGCGTATTGATCACTGAACACCACATTCAAGTTGCGCGCACCTTGCGCTATTTTGCCGCCGGTGAAGCGCATACCGAGGGGCGGCTAATCATGGCTTTGCACGGGTATGGCCAACACCCGCAATTTTTCATCAAAAAACTCTCAGTGCTCGCTGGGAAACGCTCGCTTGTCGTGGCTCCCGAAGGTTTGCATCGCTTTTATACGAACGGAATGTCAGGGCGCGTTGGCGCGTCGTGGATGACCAAAGAAGACCGACTCAACGACATTGCCGACCAGTACACCTACCTCGATCAACTGCTCAAACAACCCGAATGGAATGTGCAGCATCGCATTTTGTTAGGCTTTTCGCAAGGAGCAGCCACAGCAGTGCGGTTCTTTTGCTCAGACACCGAAAAACGGTTTCACCGGTTGGTGCTGTGGGCGGGGTCTTTTCCACCCGATTTGCCGCTGCCTGAAAATGCTGAACGCTTGAATACCGTGGGGGTAGATGTGGTTATTGGCGATGACGATGCCTTCATCAAGCAACACGATGTCGATGACCTCAGGCAGCGTTTCGAGGCAGCGAAAATTCAGTATCGCATGCATTTTTTTCAGGGTAAACACGAGCTCGACGAAGCAATGTTGCGCCAGCTGCTCGGGACCGACAACGCTGATATGTGAAAGTCAGGATTCCAGTTTCTTGATACGCTTGGTTTGTTCGCTTCGCCACTTTCACGTACCTTCATGCGCGAAACCAACACGTATATATGCAACGAATTTTTACCCTTTTGTGTGTTTTCGGCCTAGCGGCCGGATTGTCGGCTCAAACGACACCTCAATCTTGGCCACATCAATTGACCCAAGCCGAAGTTGAAGCGGCGGTGAAAGCAGGATATACGCGCCCAGCCGCACGGGGCATTGAAACGCCGCCCGACTATGAAAGCCTCCGTACAATGGCTGAATGGGAAGAGGTACAAGCACTTATGATCGGTTGGGAAGCTTTCCCTTCCATTCTGAAAGCCATCACAGCAGCTGCAAAACTTGAATGCGAGGTCATCATTTTGTCTGAAGACCCGGATGCGACAGAATCGTACTTGATGAGCAATAACGCTGGCGGGCAGCCGCTCCCAAACCTCGATAATGTAACCATCATTGAAGCGCCGCTGAACACCATTTGGGCCCGCGATTACGCAGCAACAACCGTATATGCAAATGGGGTTGAAGACGTACTCCTTGTTGATTGGATTTACAACCGCCCACGTCCTGATGACGATGTTTCGCCCGAAGTCGTTGCCAATTATCTCGGAATCGATTTGTACGGCACCACTGCTGCTCCTTATGAACTCATGGGCACAGGAGGCAATTTCATGTCTGATGGGTTCGGAACCGCATTTTCATCTGAACTCATTGTCGACGAAAATAGCGGTGGCAATTCATGGTGGGGCCCATACCCTGAGCAGTTTGAAGCTGGCGTGCTCAACGTCATGAGCTCGTTCATGGGCATTGAAGAGTACGTGCTCATGCCTACCTTGCCCTACGACGGCATTCACCACATCGACATGCACATGAAGCTGCTCGATGAAGAGACATTGCTCATGGCTGAGTACCCTGAAGGTGTGGCCGACGGCCCCCAAATCAACGCGAACCTTGAGTATGTGTTGAGCAATTATACCACACGCTGGGGCACACCTTTCAAGGTGATCCGCATCCCTTCGCCACCGCAACAATCGAACGGCAATTACCCCGATGAGAACGGCTGGTACCTAACCTACACCAACTCACTTTTTGTGAATAAAACCGTTTTGGTGCCAACCTATTACACCCAGTACGATACAACGGCTTTGCGCATCTACCAAGAAGCGTTGCCCGGGTACAGCATCATTGGCATCGATTGCGATTCACAACCCAATAACATCATTCAACAGTCGGGAGCTCTGCACTGCATTACCCACGAGGTGGGCGCAAGCAATCCGCTCTTGATCAGCCACCTTCCGCTCAACGACACAGAAGATGATTTGAACGACTACGAAGTAGTGGCTTACATGAATCACCGCTTTGGCGTGGCTGCAGGTACCCTTTACTACAAAACGAATCTCGCTGACGATTACACGGAGGTCGCAATGACGGCAATCGGGGAAAACGATTGGCAAGGCTTTATTCCTGCCCAAGCAGTTGGAACCACAATTTACTACTACGTGAAAGGCGAGTCAACCGATGGAAAGGTGCAAGTGCGTCCAATGCCAGCACCTGAAGGCTACTGGAGCTTTAAGGTTGTTGGTGAAATCGTACATGTAGCAGATGCGGAATTGGGTGAGCTCCAAGCGGTGTTCCCGAATCCAGCCGGCGCAATTACCTGCGTACCGGTAGCGGTAAATGGCGCTACTCCAGCGCGCATTTACTTGGCCGATGTGACGGGGCGTGTCGTGCATACATTGTTCGAAGGTACACTTGCCGCTGGCGAGCGGAAGTTCTTTTTCGACGCCCAAAACTTTGCACCCGGTGCCTACCTCGTTGTGTTCGAACGCGGGTCTGCTCGCTCGACGCAACGCGTATTGATCAAATAACTTGAGTCATTTGACGCGACTTCTTATCGGATTCGCTGCCTGCTTAGGCTGGTCAGGGTTCGTTGAATTGGCAGCGCAAACACGCGAGTTCTATCCCGAATCGGTTTTTGGAAGCCGCGGAGAAGGCGTGAACAAACCGTGCGACTGGGAATTCCTCGGCCCTGCCGTGCAACCCTTTGAACTCAATCCGGGAGGCAAAGCAATTCCAGCCTATGCCGCCGATCGAGGCAATGGAACAGGGCGTATTAATTACGTCTATCCTGACCCCGATGTTGAAGGGCGTATTTTTGCTTGTTCGCCTACCGGCGGATTGTTTGTGTCCCTCAATCAAGGTGAATCGTGGGATGTTGCAGGTACTGACCGACTTCCGATTTCGGGAGTAAGCAGCATCGCTACAGACCCCGAAGACCGCGACCGCTGGTTCATTGCAACCGGTGATGGAGACGATAATTTCATGTTTTCAGACGGCATTTGGCGCACCGATGACGGAGGTAACCGCTATGTGAATATCAATGGCCGCCGCGTCGGACGGGCGATTTTACCAGCTGAAGACCCCATGCAATACCTCACCGTGTCTGAAGTGGTATGGCACGGCTGCGACATGCAGCGACTTTTCGCCGCTACCAATATGGGTTTGTACACCTGCGAGAATGCGCTCGACGCCCCTGAGAAAGTGCGTTGGCGACGCGTCGCGGAGGGCCAGTTCTATGACATCTGGACCTCGCCGGAACAGCCCAACGTGATGCTCGCGGGTGGCTCGGTCATGTTTCGAAGCAACGACTGCGGCAAAACATGGTTTGAAGAAAGTTATCCGAGGTATCCCGAGGCGGCGCGATTCCCCTTTTCAAGGCTGACCTTTCAGGCTGTGCCTGACCACAACGGTGTAATGGTCGGTGTGTCATGCTCAGAGCGCGCGTCGCAGTCGACCATCGGCGAAGGAAGCCTCTATTATTTTGACCTTGATACCCGCAAATGGCAGTTTATTCGCTCCTTGAAATCGGACATGGATAATTTCATCCCAACCCGTGCACGAGCTTTCGCGATACATCCGACCAACCAAAGCTTGGTCATGGTGGCCAATGTACAGCCCATTTATCGCAGCGTTGACGGCGGTGCAACCTTCGCATCCATCGAAAAAAACCAAATGCACGACGATGTGCATCACATCGCATGGTCAGCCGATGGCAAAACGGTGTGGGCAGGACATGACGGCGGTGTTTCAGTGAGTTTTGATGAAGGATTGACATGGGTCGCACGCGACAAGGGCATTGGGGCAGCGAATGTGTTTGGATTGAGCGTTGCGCAAACGCCTGAGCACAAAGTGCTTTTCGGAGCCTACGATACCGGAGGCAATTTGCTCAGTGATTCGATTTGGTATCATGTGACGTGGGGCGATGGATTCGAGACCATCATCGACCCGTCTGATCCCAATGTGATGTATGCGACCAAGCAAAACGGGCACATTCATCGCAGTTCGACTGAAGTACTCGATTTTGACACCTCGGTCACCAGCGGGAAAACCAAAACCGAGTGGCACACCTGGATTCGCGCGCACACCAAACGTCCGAACGTGATTTTTTGCAGCGGTACCAAACTAATTCGTTCAACCGATCGCGGTGATAAGTGGGATGTTATTCTCGATGCTGAAGCCCTGGAGGGCGAGTACCTGACAATCTTTAGGTTCTTCGTAAGCGAGCATCACCCGAATGTTATTTATGCCTACGTACTCGATAAATCGAAGATTAAACCCGCGCTCTACCGAACCTTCAATGCGGGTGCTGATAACCCGAATGCGGTGCGCTGGGAGAAGGTGCAAACCATACCCAAAGATGGATGGATTACTGCCTTGGTGATTGATGCCGACAATGCGAAACAGTTTTGGATGAGCTACAAGTCGCATGAGCCGCAAGGTAAACTCTATCGCTTCAACGATGAGCGCTACATTGACGTGTCTTCGAACCTGGGCTGGTGCATTGTTGAATCGATGGTGATGGATCGGAACAGCGAGGAACGCCTCTACGTTGGAACAAATCACGGGGTTTTTACCCGCAGCAAACGTGAAAAACAATGGACCCGCCTCACGGGCTTACCCGGTACGTTTGTCAAATCAATGGCCATCAATTATGCCAATCAGCGCTTGTATGTGGGCACCTACGGAAGAGGCGTTTGGCATACGCCTTTGTTGGTAGAGTAGGTTATTTGTTCATGAGAATCGCCACATCAGATAAGCCGTTCACGGGGAGTGATCCGATAACTTCACCCGAGCTGGCCGAAATGCGATATAGCGTATTTCCAGCGACAGCGAAAATGTGCTGTGCTACAGGGTCGTAATCGAGTGATGTGGCAGCAACACCGTTGGCGCTACCTGCTACGAAAATGCCCGTTCCAAAGCGGTGCATCCAAACTCCATCGGTATGTGCAACGGCCGTGAAACCGTTGTCTAAAACTACAGCACCCGCAACAGGGGTGTCTGAAATTAACCAGGGTACAGCATTGTAAGTTGCGGTTGCCAAGTTCAAGAGGTAAGCTGCAGCGCTACCATTTCCGTTGGCCAAGACAATGAGTTGATCATTGTACGGCACGAAAGCCTCGATGGTGCTGGGGAAAGCGTTGCTCGCAGCTAAAATTCCGCTGGTGCGATGAAAAGAAGCAACAAGGTAGCCGTTGCCGCCAATTTGCCGCAAAGCAGCAACCACGAAGTTGTCGGTTACAGTGAGCGTTTCAGGTCTGAAACCCGCGGGAACGGCGAATGATGATTTCAACTGTCCGCCTGCGCCGAATTCGCGAATAAACCCATCGAAAAATGAAACGAAGTACCGGCGTGTACCTCCATGGTAAGCGATGTCGCGCACGAATGTACCATTCAATGGGTTCTGTCCGGTGAAGCCACCTTGTACACTTAAATCGCTTCGGGTGCAGAACCACAATTCGGGCGATAAGTTGCCCCCAAGAAGCAATTCACCATGGTATGAATTGCCAAGCACATCATTTACATCGCCCGAAATGACTTGGGCGGGATGCAAGACGCCGTTTTCATCCAGCGTATCCAGTGCAAAACTGTTCGAAGAGATCGCACGAATGACAACCGTTCGTTCACGGCGGAGTGGCGCCTCATTGTAGCGAACTGTTTTAAATGCTGCGCCTTCATTCCCGGCTTCATCAACCGCGAAAACCGCGAGGGTATAGTCGCCTGAAGGCCAGTGCACGTCAGATAAATCAATGGTGTGGTTCATTTCAAACGACTGCGTACCAGAAGCAATCGATTGATAGGGCGTCGAATAACGTCGCACACCTTGTTCATCGGTTAGCCGAACCGCCCAGCGCGCTATGCCGCCTTCGTCAGATGCCGTAAACGCAAGTCCAATCGAGCCTCCAAATGCATAGGTGGGAATGGTACCCGTCGGTTGAAGAAGCGCGACCTGCGGAGGAATGCCATCATCCTGCCGACAGGCAGAAATAAAAAAAACAAAAAACACGACCAACCGCAGAAATCGAGCCATTCTCAAAGTTACGAATTTTGCAAGACATTAAAAAAATCAGTGTTCGTGCGACATAGCGGGGGTGTTAATAACGTTCTGAATAGCGTGTGAATAGTTCGACGTATTTTTATGGAGCCTGTTCGCTTCGTCTCGCGTATTTTTGCCCCCCATGAATCAGCCCAAAGACAATTCTTCGCGTAAAGCCCGCACTCCCCTTGGAGTGAATACGCGCAATACCCTGCCCAATGCAGATGAGGTTGGCAAATTGCCGCCGCAAGCACTTGATTTAGAAGAAGCTGTATTGGGTGCGATGCTGCTCGAAAGCACAGCTGTGAACGCTGCCATTGACGTTTTAAAAAGCGATAGTTTTTACAAAGAAGCGCATCGCCGCATTTTTTCGGCCATTGCCGATTTATTTCAGAAATCTGAACCCATTGACATTCTCACGGTCACCCAATCGCTGCGCAAATCAGGCGATATCGATTTGGTTGGCGGTGCTTATTACATCGCGCAGCTGACCAACCGCGTGGCCAGCACTGCGAACGTAGAGCAGCACGCGCGCATTGTGGCGCAAAAGTACATTCAGCGCGAACTCATTCGCGTTTCGAGCCTCATTCAACGCGAGGCTTATGAAGATACAACCGATGTTTTTGAACTGCTTGACAGTGCAGAGTCGCAACTTTTTGAGGTCGCAGAAGGAAACATCCGCAAGAGTTACGACAGTATGGGGAGCTTGGTGCACGAGGCCGTGAAGGGCATCGATGCTGCGCGCGATAACAAAGATGGCGTAAGCGGTGTCCCCAGCGGGTTTACCGATCTCGATCGCGTAACAGGCGGCTGGCAACGCAGTGACATGGTGGTGCTCGCGGCTCGTCCGGGTATGGGGAAAACAGCCTTCGTACTCTCAATGGCGCGCAACATGGCGGTTGATTATAAAGTGCCTGTGGCCGTGTTCTCCCTTGAAATGGCGGGCGTGCAGTTGGTTCAGCGTTTGATCGCCAGTGAAACCGGCATTGCAGCTGAGAAACTGCGCAAAGGCACCCTGAGCGACGAAGAGTACGCCATGCTCCATCAACGCATCGGTAAACTCGCTGATGCCCCACTTTTTATTGACGACACTCCCGGTTTGTCGATTTTTGAGCTGCGCGCGAAATGCCGCCGTTTGAAAGCGCAACATGGCATTGATATGGTGATCATCGATTACTTGCAATTGATGACAGCAGGTGGAGATGGCAAAGGTGGCAACCGCGAACAAGAGATTTCACAAATTTCGCGCTCCATCAAGAGTATCGCAAAAGAATTGAATGTCCCAATAATCGCACTTTCTCAACTTTCACGTAGCGTTGAAACTCGCGGGGGCGACCGCCGGCCAATCTTGTCTGACCTCCGTGAATCGGGAGCGATTGAGCAAGATGCCGACATCGTGTGCTTTATCTACCGCGCTGAATATTATGGGTTTACAGATCCTAAAGACCAGCCTGATGGCCGCGATCCCCGAGGGTTGGGCGAGTTGATCATTGCCAAGCACCGAAATGGTGCACTCGAGAACATTTATTTGCGTTTCCAAGGGGCGCTGGCAAAATTCTCAAACTACGACAGCTTTGGCGACGAGGCTCCAGTTTTTGCGGCCATGCAGCCAAATACAGCTTTTGCAGGTGCGCAGCAAACCATGACCCGTCCTTCACGTATGAACGATGAAGCCGATGACGACGATTTGCACCTTGGCGACCCAAACGACATGGTGCCGTTTTAAATAACTTGGCTTTAACATGCGTTATGATCACGTGTGCACAAGTTGCCGCGCCGATTTCGTATTTTTACAGTTATGATGCAGCGTATTCGTTATCAAGTCGTATTCGTTTTGGTGTTTTTGCTTTTCGCCCTCCGGGCGGATGCCTCCAAAATCTTAATCCCCATGGATAAGGCACAGGTGAACCACCTGAAAGCATACGGCATTGCGTATTGGGTGCTGCAGAATAACATCGAAGTGGAGTGGTTGCTCAACTACCGAGGAGGCAGCTTTTTGATTGGAAACTATGGCGATGTCGCCACCGAATGTACCATTCGCGGAGTGTCGTTTCAGATCATTGCTGACGTTCAAGCAGCCCAGATTTATACCGAAATTGGTGATCCAGAGGTGAATCAAGAGCGCGTGAAGCTCGAAGTTGCGCCCCGCATTGCAGTGTATTCGCCCAAAAGCAAACTGCCTTGGGATGATGCGGTGACGCTGGTGCTCACCTATGCTGAGATTCCGTACACCGTGATTTACGATGAAGAAATCGTGCGTGGCGATCTTCCGCGTTATGACTGGTTGCACTTGCACCATGAAGACTTTACCGGCCAATATGGCAAGTTCTATCGAAGTTTCAGGAATGCAGCATGGTATCAAGAAGAGGTGCGTTACCAAGAAGGTTTGGCCGCCACCTTGGGATTCAAGAAGGTAAGTGAAATGAAACGCCAGGTAGCTCTTGATATCAAGGGCTTTGTAGCAGGGGGCGGATTCTTGTTTACCATGTGCTCAGGCAGCGATTCATACGACATCGCCCTCGCTGCAGCTGACGTAGACATCTGTGAGAGCATGTACGACGGTGACGCCGCCGATCCACGTGCGCAAGAAAAACTGCGTTTTGAAGAAGGCCTGGCTTTCCGAAATTACACCCTTGAACGTGATCCTATGGTGTATGAATTCAGCTCAATCGATGCCACCGAAGATCACGGGAAGATTCAACAAATCAACGACTTTTTCACCCTTTTCGATTTCAGTGCGAAGTGGGATGTTATTCCGACCATGCTGACCCAAAACCATGAACGGGTCATTGCCGGATTTATGGGGCAAACCACGGCATTTCGTGGCCAGTATCTGAAGCCTGAGGTTACCGTGCTCGGTGAAAACAAAGCCCTGCGATCGGTGAAGTACATTCACGGTACGCTGGGGCAGGGCCAATGGACGTATTACGGCGGACACGATCCGGAGGATTATCGCCACTTGGTCAACGATCCTCCGACCGATCTCAATTTGCACCCCAATAGCCCCGGCTATCGGTTGATTCTCAATAACATTCTCTTCCCCGCAGCGAAGAAGAAAGAGCAGAAAACCTAATTATCGCGGTATGCGACGGATGCTTTGAATCACATCGCCGCGACGGGTGGCTTGCACAATTTCCAGCCCTTCAACAACTTGTCCGAATATGCTGTAACGCCCATTTAAATGCGGTGTGGCTGTATGGGTGACGAACCATTGACAACTTTCGGTGTCTCGTCCTGCTGATGCCATACCCATGCTGCCTTCGCGGTAATTACCCAGCGCAAATTCTGAGCGAATGATGTAGTCGACACCGCCCCAACCATCGTCCCGTGGGCAACCGCTTTGGATGACAAATTGGGGTACAACCCGGTGAATGGATTTGTTGTCATAATACCCCGCTTCGGCCAAGGTCAAAAAGCTGTACACGCTTGCGGGTGCATACAGCGGATAGAGTTCGCAACGCAGCGTGCCCGTGTTGGTTACAATTTCGCAAAGCACTGTGTCGCCCAATGCTGCGAGGTAGTTGAAGTCAACGGCTATGGGTGCCGCCTGCGTTCGGGCTTCGTAGGGATGTCTGGCAGTTTCAAGCAGCCCAGTGATAAGGGCATAGGTTTCTGCTTCACGCGGCAACGCTAAGTCTTGTGCGTAAGCGTTGAGGTCGGCAAGCAGGGCGTCGGTTAAACCTTCAGCGTGGTCAGCTAAATGTGTTGCAAGCACTGCAATTACGCCACTGTCGCGGGTTTTGAGTAGGGCGGTGCGCAGAGAATCGGGGTAGTTGAGTCGAATTTTTCCGCTGGATAGTCGATCAAGCAACACTTCTGCGGCGGTTGATTTGACCACGGCAGCGCTGTCTTTCAATGCCGCCAACAGCGCGCGTTCACCGAGGTGTGACGGCAGGGCTGAATGTGCGCCAGCGCGTTCCCATGCCTGGCTTGAATGCGCAAGTGCCATGAGGTCGTTGCAGTCTCTTGGGGTTGCGGCGCAGCGCAATTCAGCAATGGCCACGCGCGATTCGGTGGTGGTTGCTTGCGGCAGGTTGCGCAGGTCAAGGGCAGCGAAGCTGAGGTGTTTTTGGATTTGTTTTCCGGCTAACGCCGGGATGCCCGGTTGGGGATGAACGAGCAATGCGGTCAAAGTTTCAATGGAAACCGCTTCGGCGAGTGAGGGAAGGCGCAAAAGCTCGATTCGGATGGCGTCAGGCGTTGCCGCTTCACGCAAGGTTGTATCGAGCAAGGATGAGAAGTCAGCAACCTTCACGTGGCGCAAGGCCCGCGTCAGCGGAACTGCTACCGCGCGTTCGCTTTCATTTCGCCAGCTTGCAACCAAGGCTTTTTGGTTTTCTTGCGTCAAGCTGTCGCTGAGTACAGCAAGCACCCACGCCGCCTCTTCGCGCGCTGCAGGGTCGCTACATTCCAGTGCTGAAAAACAGCGTTGTGCCAAGGTGTTGAGATCTGAAATGCCGTGAAGCCGTGAGGTAAAAGCAAAGGCAAGCACGGCGTCGTCGCAAGGTGCTGCGGGTAGGGCATACAAGGCCTCGATGCGGGCATTGGAGAACCGTTGGGCATGTTTTCCAGCAGCCGTAAAAAGGGCATGTCGAACAGCGGCATGTGATTCGCTTGCGAGGTGTGCGTCGAGAGCAGCCTGACACCGCATCGCTGGAAACTGGCCAAGCGCATAGGCTGCAGCCTTTCGCACGTCGGGCACGCTGTCAGTTAAAAGCGGACTGAGGCAATCACAAAGGAGTGTATCGGTGTAGGAGGCTGCGTGCATCGCCGCGAGTTGCCGAATGAATGGTTCGGCGTGCTGCGTGCTCGCGCACAAGAGGCTGTCTTCACGGGCATTAACCGCCTGCAGCAGTGCGATGACCTGCGGTTGTTCGATGCGAGATTGCGGCTGAATAGCAGGTTTTGGGGTGCATCCGGCCGTTAGGCCGAGAAGAAAAAGAAAACTAACCCAAGGCGTGAAGTAGTGCCTCAAGGTTTTCATCTTTTTTAGCGCCAAACCGGGCTTTTGCGGCATCGGTATGAAACGCATGCTGTTGCATAAAGCGAATATTTTGTTCGATCCAGCCTTCATCGGTGAAGTATATTTCGCGTGTTTTTTCCCATTCAAAGCGAAGCGCATTGGCGCGCGGCAAGAATTCGTCGCTTCCAAGGTAGTGAAGATCAGCGTCGCGCAAGATGGCTTGTAACGGCGTGGCTGGTCGTGCATGAAGCGCAGTGGCTTGGATGAGGTACACCACGTCGTTGATCATGCGAGCTGTGGCGTTTTGGTTTTGCAAGAAAGTGGCTGCAACCCGTGCGCCAATGTTTTCGTGGTTGTTCATGTCTTCGAAATAACCACAATCATGAAAAGCCGCGGCGATGAGCAGTCGACTTCGATCATCGTCTGGAATTGACAGGTCGTTGGCCAAGTCGTTGGCAGCGAAAACCACTCGGAGGGTGTGGTGAATGTCGTGATAGCGGTAGCTGGCCGTCCAACGCTTGGCGATGTGATCTTCAGCGGCTGCAAAAGCAGCGCTCACGAGGCTTTGATACCGCTGATCGGAGAATTTATAAATCGTCGAAAGCAGGGTTAAATTGCGCTCATCCATGGCCAACTTGGGCTTAACACAATTAAACCTACAAACTTTTAACGAGATACACGGATTTCGGTCGTAAAGAAGGCGAAACGATCGTCGATTGACAAGATTTTGTACTGCATGGGAACGTCAGATTTCTTGGCAATGGTTAAAAAACCGAGGCCAGCGCCACCCTTGTAGCTGTAGTTCTGGTTGCAGAGCGTTTCGATGTAGAGTTTTCGGAGTTCAGTAGGGGTGAGCTTGCTCAATTCGTCGATCTTGTAGGCAAGCAGGTTGGCATCTTGCTGTAAAATTAAGTTGCCTGAGACGAGGGTGAAATTGGCTTGGTCAGCGAGGAGAATGACGAAGCTTTTGCTGCTTCCTTCGTTGTCTTTGGTGCCGTGAATAGCGATGTTTTGGAGGCACTCAATGAGCACCGAACACACGCGTTTCATCACCTTTCGCTTCGATCCATTATCTAAGACTGCATGTTCAGCTAACTTCAACAAAGTATCGATGCGCAATTGATTGATTTCGCCTGAATAGCTGAGAATCACCTTCTCACCGTCGACCTTGGCGGGAGTCCAGCTCAGGTAAGCATGGTAATGCTCACTCAATTGTGTAAGAGCTGTAGTAGAAATCTCCGCCATGGGACTTGTTTTCGACGACTTTGGTAAGACCAGTTAAATATTCGACAAATTAACGGATTTTAATGATTAACTCGGCGAAATCATCGCTAAAAAAATCAAACAACCCGAAATATTTGTCGAGAACGTGCCAAATGTAGCGCAGTAATGGGGGTTTCAAGACGATTTCATCAATACTTTTTGAACATTCATTGTTGAAAAGCTAAAAGGCCCCCTCAATCGAAGCATATTTTTCGATTGAAAGGGCCAATTTAGCTGCTGAACTGAAAGTTTCAGCGCTGAATGTATGTTTTAGCTGTATTTTCTAAAGCTGCTTTCGGGCACGATATAGCTGCCGTCGGGTTTGCGTAGCATTTGGTAAAACTCGCTGCAGAAGTAGTTGATTGGCTTTTGGAAGCGGCGGTTGTTTAAATGGCAATCCCACGCTTCCATGGCCATGCGTTTTGCCACGTTCCAGGCGTAGGTATTATAACCGTTCGGACGAGCGAAGGAATCGATGTAGCGGCGAACTTCTTGAAGTGATGTCATAACACAAGGTATTATTGATTGTACACCACAAAGGTTCGCAGGCAGAACGTAATCAATTTACGTAGTGCCGCGGCGCGAAGAAAAAAGTGAAAAAATAAGGGCTCGGTTATTTGTACCGCGCGAGGGTCGCTTTGAGTTCGCTGGCAATGTGCGTGCGCAGGAGCTCTGGTTCAAGCACTTCCATGGCTTGTCCGTAACCCAAAACTTCGTTAATGAGTTCGTATGTGATGAGCACGGTTAAACTTACTTCAGCGCTGCCATCGCTCCGCCACTTCAAATTTTGCGACTTATGCAGCGGCTGGCTTTCGAGGTACTGCCCGAGAATAGGGCTGCAGAGCAAAACCACTTGCGTCGGTTTCGAATTGAATTCTGTGATTCCGATGCTGTAACGAAAGAACCGATCAGGATCGAAGTTTGTGGCAACTTTGAAGCTTTTTTCTTTTCGCTCTAACGAGCGGATGCGGTCGAGGGCATACGTTCGGTGGTCGCGCTTATCGGCATGCCAGGCAATGAGGTACCACCGATTGCGGTATTCTTTGAGCAAGTAAGGGTCGAGCGTATGGATGGTGTCTTGGGCATCAGTAAACTTTCGGTACCCCAGTGTGACTTGCTTGCGCTGGCGGATGGCGTCAACCAAGGGCTCCAGGTACTCGAGTCCTTTGACTTCGGGTGCTTCTTCAAACTGAATGAATGCATCGCTTGATTGGTCGTTCGGGTCAGGATTTACCCGCAAACGCGAAACAACTTTGTCGATGGCGCTGTGATAACGCCGAAAGAGCGGGATGTTTTTGAATTGGATGAGGGTTTCAGCCGCAAAATTGAGCGCGCTTAAATCTTCATCATTGAGGTTGATGTTGTTGATCGTATAATCAGCGTCTTCGTAAAAATAGCCGCGGTGCGCTTTGCTGTACGCGATGGGGGCGTAGTAGCCCAGTTCACCTTCATTGCGCATGGCCCAAAGGTCTTTCTCGATGGTGCTTTCACTGATTTGTTCGCCGTCGCTGCCGTACAATGCCGTTTCGCACGCCAAACGCATATCTTCTTTGGAAGGGAAGGGGCGTGCACTGTTTGTTAAGCAGCGGTCGATGATGCGATACCGCAGTAAGGCGTATTTATTAGCAGGCATACCGTAAAGATAGCGAACCCAGCAAAACGAAAACAGCGCAACTTATAAGAAGTACACAATCACCGGTGCGATGAACAGAGCAGGAAGATAGTTCATGAGCTTGAGTTCGGTGACTTTTAAGATGTTTAAGCCGAGTCCAATCAACAATATACCACCCACACCTACCATTTCTGCAATCACCGCATCGCTCAAAATGGGCTTGAGCTGGCCAGCAAGCAGTGTAATTCCACCCTGGTAAATAACCAAAGGGATCACTGAAAAAAGCACCCCGCGTCCGAAGGCGGAAGCCAAAGCAACCGATGAAAATAAATCCATGGTGGCCTTGGTAAGAATTACATCGCGATCGCCCGTTAAGCCTTCTTTTAAGCACCCGAGCAAGGTCATGGCGCCCACACAAAACATCACAAAGGCCGTGAGCAATCCATCGGTGAAGAGCTTCAAATCATCGGCACCGCGATCTTTCTTGCTGAATCGTTGTTGCAGGCGAGTCACCCATCCGGCGGTTAGCCGATCAAAATCAACAGCCTCACCAAACACCGCGCCAATGAGCAAGCTGAAAACCACCACGAGTGGATTTTTCGCCTCGAGTGCCATTGAAACACCGGTGTACAGTGTAAATAGCCCAAGTACGCCGAACACCGATTTGGTGAGCTTTTCAGGCATCCGGTTGCGAAATAGAAGTCCGACGCTGCTGCCTACAATGACCGTGGCTGCATTGATTAATGTTCCAAGCATACGCAAGTATACACAAGCATGCGGTCGGTTGGTTACCTTTGCGGCAATGAAGTTTACAGTTCAACACCTCGATAGCGGCTCTAAAGCGCGCAGCGGCGTGCTCGAAACCGATCACGGCACCATAAAAACGCCCATTTTTATGCCTGTTGGCACCGTCGGAACCGTGAAAGGTGTACCTCAACACGATTTGAGCGACACCATCAATGCCGACATTATTTTGGGCAATACCTATCACCTGTACTTGCGTCCGGGCACCGATGTGCTCGAACAAGCAGGTGGTTTGCACCGGTTCATGAACTGGGATCGTCCGATTTTGACTGATTCAGGTGGATATCAAGTGTACAGCTTGTCTGATAACCGCAAAATCACCGAAGATGGGGTGAAGTTCAAGTCGCACATCGATGGGTCAACCCATATTTTCACGCCTGAACGGGCTATCGACATTCAACGCAGCATTGGCGCCGACATCGTTATGGCTTTTGACGAGTGTACCCCTTATCCTTGTGATCACGGGTATGCCAAGCGCTCGATGGAAATGACGCACCGCTGGTTGCTGCGTTGCAAACAGCGCATGGCCGAAACGCAACCGCTCTACGGTGCGTCGCAATCGCTTTTCCCGATTGTGCAAGGAAGCGTTTACCCTGATTTGCGCAAGGCCAGTGCTGAATTTATCGCTGCACAAGGCGCTGATGGCAATGCCATCGGTGGTTTGAGCGTGGGTGAACCCCATGAAGACATGTATGCTATGACGGAGGCCGTGTGCGACATACTCCCGGCTGATCGTCCGCGTTATCTGATGGGGGTTGGTACGCCCGCGAACATTTTGGAATGCATTGCACTGGGCGTTGATATGTTTGATTGTGTGATGCCAACGCGCAATGCACGAAACGGACATTTATTCACCCGCAATGGTGTGATGAACATGAAGAACTTGAAGTGGGCGAATGATTTTTCACCGCTTGACCCGGATGGCACAGCTGATGTTGATCACCGGTACAGCAAGGCTTATGTGCGTCACTTGTTTGCGGCTAACGAATTGCTGGCTATTTACATCGCATCGGTTCACAACCTGAGCTTCTACCTTTGGCTCGTCAGGGAGGCGCGCCTGCAAATTGAAGCTGGCACGTTTCATGCATGGAAGGTTCGGATGGTCGAGCAGGTTACGCAACGCCTCTGATATAACGGGCAACGATGAAAAAACTCGACTGGTACATCATTCGCAAGTTCTTAACGGCCTTTTTCTATATGATTGGGGCCTTTTGCATCATTGCGGTGATTTTTGACTTGTCAGAGAACATCGATGATTTGCTCAACAATAAGGCCCCGTTGGGCGAGGTTTTAATCGATTATTACCTCAATTTCTGTTTCCACTTTGGAAACATGCTGAGCGCGTTCATTGTGTTTTTGACCATCATTTTGGTGACGAGTAATTTGGCGCAAAAGAGCGAGTTCATCGCCATGCTGAGCGGAGGTGTGAGCTTCAATCGCTTGCTACGGCCGTATTTCATAGCGTCAACCTTTTTGGTAATTCTTTCGCTTGTGATCGCGCACTTGGTGCTTCCTGAGGCGAATAAAGCCAAGGTTGATTTTACCTTTAAGTACATCAATACCAAGTTTCACATCAGCGAACAAAATATGTATCGGGAAATCACACCCGGTACGATAGCCTATTTTCGTTCGATCACGATGGAACGCAACGTGGGGTACAAGTTTGCGCTGGAGAATTGGGAAGAAGGCAAACTGGTTCGCAAGATCATGGCTTCTAAAGCAAGGTTCATTGAAGATTCTTCACGTTGGGTACTTACTGCTGTTCGGATTCGTGATTTTCAAGACGATGGCAGCGAGCGGTTAACCCATTACAATGAACTCGACACCACTTTGGCGATGAGCCTGTATGATTTCGGACAGCGCGCAGAGATGATGTCAACCATGAATTACGGCGAACTCACCGACTACATTGAACGCGAGCGTTTGCGGGGGTCAGGGAACGTTGCATTCATTGAAATTGAAAAATATTCGCGAACCTCGAACGCGTTTGCGATTTACATTTTAACGCTCATAGGCGTTTCGATCGCATCGCGAAAAGTGCGCGGCGGAACAGGCATGCATTTGTTTTTTGCGGTGATCATAGGCCTGATTTATGTTTTTGCTATGAAGATGACGACCGTAGCTGCCACCAACGTAGGTTTACCTGCGGCATGGGCAGTTTGGGTTCCGAACTTTTTGTTCGCTTTGCTCGGATTGGTGATTTATGTGCGCGCGCCGAAGTAAGGGGTTCAGGCGCTTAAATCACAGGTAAACACACTCCAATGTGAAGGGGTTTGGGGTGCTGTGGGCACTGCGTGAAATAAGCCGTAAACAGCTGATCCACTACCGCTCATGGCGGTATACACCGCGCCAGCTGCTTCGAGTGCACCGATGGCTTCTTGGATTTCAGGGAACCGTTCGATTACCGGGACTTGAAAATCATTTTTTATGTGCATCTTCCATTCGGCGGGGTTCAATTGCACCGCATCGCGGAGGTCTGCATCCGCCCGACAGGGCGAAATCAAACCATAGGCCTCTTTGGTGCCCACGTGAATGCCCGGATGAATGAGCATGAGCCACCACCCTGAGAGATCAAGTTCAAGGCTTTCGAGTACTTCACCGCGCCCTGTGACAAATGCAGGCTTTTGGCGAATGAAAAAAGGGCAATCGCTTCCCAACGCCGCGGCGTATGCTTCGAGCTGGGCAGTGCTTAGTTGCAAGTTAAACAAATCGTTCAAAAGCAAAAGCATATGCGCACCGTCGCTGGAACCTCCACCTAAGCCCGCACCCATAGGTATGCGCTTCAACAATGCGGCATCAACACCCGGGATTTGGTGCGCGCGGTGCAGAACCTCCCAAGCTCGAACCACCAAGTTGTTGGTTTGGTCGCCTGCAATGGGGAGGCCCGACACGGTGAGCTTGCAGGTGCCATGTTCAGCGGGAACAGCTTCGAGTGCATCGTAAAACGGCACCGGATAAAACACACTTTCAATGGTGTGATATCCGTCGCTTCGGCGTTCGGTAATTGCCAGTCCGATGTTGATTTTCGCTGCAGGAAAACGAATCATGTTATTCGAAGTATCCGAAACGTTTCAGCTTTTTATCGTCGTTGCGCCAATCTTTATCGACCCGCACATGGAGTTCGAGGAACACCTTTTGATCGATGAACTTCTCGATGTCTTTGCGTGCCGCAGTGCCCACTTTTTTCAGAGCTTCGCCTTTGTGCCCGATCAAAATGCCTTTTTGAGAATCGCGGGCGACAATAATTTCGGCGCGAATGCGAATAAGTAAACCATCTTCGCGGTACTCATTCACCACGACTTCACAGGAGTAAGGGATTTCTTGCTTGTAATTGAGCAAAATTTTCTCGCGGATCATCTCAGCGACGAAGAAACGCATTGGCCGGTTGGTAAGCTCGTCTTTTGGGAAATACGGCTCGCTTTCAGGCAATGCATCGATGATGTATTGCAAGATGTTTTCGGTATTGTATGCATGCAAAGCCGAGATGGGCCCTACCACAGCGCGCGGAATGCGCGCCTTCCATTCGTCGATGCGGCGTACGATCGTTTCTTCGTCAGAAAGGTCGATTTTGTTAATGAGGACGAATACAGGCACATCCATGCGCGCGATTTTCTCGAGCGTTTCAGGGTGCGCCATGGTGTCTTCGGTGACATCGGTAACCAAAAGTAAGATGTCGGCATCTTGCAAGGCACTTTGCACGAAGCGCATCATCCCTTCTTGCAACTTGTACTTTGGATCAAGCACTCCAGGGGTGTCAGAATATACAATTTGAAAGTCGTCGCCGTTCACAATTCCCATGATGCGGTGACGGGTCGTTTGTGCCTTAGAGGTGATGATACTCAGACGCTCACCTACCAATTGGTTCATGAGTGTTGACTTCCCAACGTTCGGACTGCCGACAATATTTACAAAACCTGCGCGATGTGCCAATGTTTAAACTTCGTTAATGTGTTGCAAAGATGAGAAATCTCTGTATCTTTGAAGCAGAAATTGCGGGGTAGAGCAGAGGTAGCTCGTCGGGCTCATAACCCGAAGGTCACAGGTTCGATTCCTGTCCCCGCTACTAAGAAAAAGACGATCAGTGATCGTCTTTTTTTATGCGCTGTAATCTGATTTTCAAGGCTTTGGCATCAACGCAGTCTACCGGCGCCAAAGAAATAGGTCTTGTAATAGGGTTCGTCAAGGTCAGAAATGATTACGCCACGTTGCACTGTGGCATGAATGAACTTGTTGTTTTGCAAGTAAATGCCAACGTGTGAAATTTGCGATTTTCTGATTTTAAAGAAAACCAAGTCGCCTTCGGAGAGCATACTGCGATCAATCGGGTCGCACTGTTGGTAAATGTCGCGTGAGCCGCCGCGCAATTCTTCTACAAGCAAGCCAATGGTTAGCTTTTTCACTAAACCAGAACAGTCGATGGCTTTGGTTGAGTTTGATCCGTAACGGTAAGGTACGCCCATCCATTCCAAGGCTTTTGCATACAAGGCTCTGCAGGCCACTTCGCTGATGTCGATTCCGTATTGGGCGTAAGCCGCAGTTAAGCTCGAATCGGTCGCGGCTGATGTGCCCGCAGCTTCGTACACATCATCGAGGATGAGGCTGTCAGGCGTTTGTGCGGTGACCGCGGTCGTCCACACGAAAACTGCAATGGCCGCGAAGCAGCGAAAAATGGAAGTGGTGCGACGTGTCATAAATTGAACTTTCGCGTCGAAGATCGGAATATTTCAGCTCCGCAGTTAAAATTCAGGTGCAATTGTAAACTCAAAAACTTCGCGGGTGTCGGGATGAATGAACTTCACATATTCAGCATGTAAATAAAGCCGCTCAGCGCGATTCCCATATATATCATCACCTATAATCGGACATCCTAAACCGTCAGGATGTGCCGCATGCACACGCAATTGGTGCGTACGTCCTGATTTTGGGTAAAAGCGAATACGCGTACCGGCCTCCTCGTTTCCAGCGTGTTCCCAGCGAGTTTGTGCAGGTTTTCCATACTCAAAACACACCATTTGACGGGGCCGGTCGTCGAGGTCACCGCGCAATGGCAAGTTGATCCAGCCGCCTTCTGAAGTGATTTGGCCATCGACCAAGGCGATGTAGCGCTTTTCAACGGTACGGCGAATGAATTGGCGTTGCAAAAAATGGTGTGCACGGTTGTTCTTCGCGCCGATCAATATGCCCGAGGTTGACATGTCGAGCCGATGCACAAGCAAAGGGCCTTCAGCATCGGGGTACAGCAGTTTGAGGCGATGTTGAACCGAGTCTTCGATGTTTTTCCCCGGCACTGACAAAAACTCAGCCGGTTTATTGATGATAATGATGCTCGCGTCTTCGTATGCGATGGGCAGCGACTTTCCTAAAGCGGGGTTTGTCAGCATGGGGTTTTCATCGACCGTTAATCCTTGCAGCATATGGCCCAAAATGGGTTCGCACTTTCCTCTACATGACGGGTAGAACTGTTTGTGCTTTCGGATTTCAGAAGCTGGTGACGCACCCCACCAAAATTCGGCTAAAGCGATGGGTTTTAGGTTATGCCGATAGGCGTACTGTAACAATTTGGGAGCGGCACATTCGCCAGCGCCCGCAGGAGGGCGGCCAGTAGGGTGGGTGGCAAATATGCTTCCAAGGCTTGCTTCTTCGCCGCGTGCATTGAGAAATGCGTAATGATCAAAGAGCTTTTGTTGCAAAGCCGACGAGCGGTTTCTGCGCTCTACACGCAAGGCTTCGAGCCCTTCTTCATAAGGTTTCAGCTCATTTTGTAGCCGTTCGCTTTCGTAGGCCTGCCATTTAATCAAGTCACGGAGGACATATTTCGCGGCCACACTTTCGTTGCTCCAACGCGCATTCTCAATTTCAAATCGTGGTTCGTCGAGGGTTTGTCGCGCTACTTCGCGAGCCGCATCGCGTTCTTTTTTGGCTGCTTTGATTGCTTTTCGCTGAGCAAGAATTGCGCTGGTTGATGTTTCAATATGCAGTTTGAGCTGGTTTTGGAGTGCGCGGTATAATGAGTCAGCTTCAAGTTCTTTGATGCGGGCGTTGATGCGATTGATAACAGGCTCTTCTTGCCTGAAAAACGTGCTTTCATCGAGCATGTCAAAGGCAGGAGGGACGAAGCCGGCATGGTGGTTTTTTCCGTCGAGTTTTCCTGAAAAGGCAGCCAAATAGCCAAGGTCTTTTTCAGGAGTTTCAACCACGAGTACGCCAAACATTTTGCCGATTACAGCGCCTGGTTGGTCAGTTTGCAATCCGAAATTATGTTGCCAATTCGCTTGCTCGATCAGGTAGGCTTGTACCTCTTCGGCTGCTCGTTGGGCCAAGGGGTGAGGACTGTAGTAGAAAGGGAATGTGAAGCGTTCGGGCAGGTCAAATGCCTGCACATCGCTTCGAAATGACATGAATAATTCAGGGCGTTTATGGACGTGATTTGCCAAGGTTGGCTCGGGGTTAATTCAGGGTGCAAAGTTAACTTTCGCCTCAGACATCCTAACGTTTTGTTTTTTTCGCCCTGACGGGCGGATGGTTGGGGGGCACAAGTTTGCTGCAAGGCAGAATCGCATCCGCCCGTTAGGGCGAAAACAATCAACGAAGGATGAAAGAACGCTTTATGTATCTTCGCTACGTCAACACCTACCCCTATGCCGTTCAATACCGTACTGTCTTGGTTCATGAAGAAACGGGTTCACCAAATTGACCTGTTTCGTAAGTACCCCCTTGAGGTTCAGAACGAGTGGTTTCACCGCCTGATTCAAGAAGGCGCTGAGACCTCCTTTGGTAAAGAACACGGATTCGACGCTATACAGACGATTGAACAGTATAAATCGCGGGTTCCGATTCGTAATTATGATGAGTTTCGGCCTTACATTGAACGCTTGCGCAACGGTGAACAGGGCGTGCTTTGGCCGAGTCGGGTGAAGTGGTTTGCTAAATCTTCGGGCACCACGAGTGCACAGAGTAAATTCATTCCGGTTACGGTTGAGGCCTTGGAAGATTGCCACTACAAAGGTGGGAAAGACCTTTTGGCGATGTTTTATGCAAATCATCCGGATGCGCGGATTTATGCAGGTAAGCACCTCGTGATGGGGGGCAGCAGCAAGTTGCACAGTGATGGTGATGACTGCTATACAGGTGATTTGTCTGCGATTATTATTAAGAATTTACCGATTTGGGTGGAGTTGAAGCGCACGCCAACGCGCGAAATTGCCTTGATGGATAATTGGGAGGAGAAAATTGAGAAGATGGCCCTCTCGACCATGGATGAAGACGTTGTGATGTTGGCGGGCGTACCTTCGTGGACTTTGGTGCTTTTGAAGCGAATAGTGGAACTTAAGAAGGCCAATAATATTCTCGATGTTTGGCCAAATTTACAGCTCTTTATGCACGGTGGCGTGAGTTTTAAGCCTTACCGATCGCAGTTTGAGAAGATGATTCCCAAAGAAGACATGCATTATGTGGAAACTTACAATGCAAGTGAAGGGTTCTTTGGTATTCAAGATCGCTTGAATTCAGATGAGCTTTTGTTGATGCTCGATTATGGCATCTTTTATGAGTTCATGCCCATGGAAGAATTTGGCAAGCCCGACCCGCAAACCGTGCAGCTGGAAGAGGTGGTCTTAGGTAAGAATTACGCCATTGTAATTACCACCAACGCGGGGTTGTGGCGTTATTTGGTTGGTGATACCGTGCGATTTACCTCGTTGAGTCCGTTCCGTATTCAAGTAAGTGGACGTACCCGCTTGTTTATCAATGCATTTGGAGAGGAGCTCATTATCGAGAATGCCGAAGAAGCTATGGCGCGCGCGTGTGAAGCTACCGGTGCGGTAGTTTCTGATTTCACGGCCTGTCCGGTGTTCATGACTGAAAAAGAGACGGGTGCACATGAATGGCTGATCGAGTTTGAACAGGCACCGGCAGACTTGAATGTATTTATTGATCGTTTGGATGCTGAGCTGATGGTTGTTAATACAGATTATGCAGCCAAGCGATCATTTGATCTCAATTTGAGGCGACCGATTGTGAAGGTGTTGCCGTCTGGCACATTTTATGCATGGTTGCGTTCGAAGGGAAAGATTGGTGGTCAGCACAAAGTGCCACGATTGGCCAATGATCGCGTTCACGTTGACGAGATTCTAGCTTTCGCTTCGCCGGAGGCCGCTGTTTTATGATTTATTTCACCCTTGCATACATCTTTCTCCAAGGCATGCTGTCGCATTGGAATGTTGACGGCACTGATTTTCGTGTAGATGACCTCGGCTATGTCTATGGTCTTGACCAACAGAAGATTACGCGCTACGATCGCGACGGGGTGAAGCAATTTGTATACAGCCGTATGGATTTGGGTTCGCTGCGGCAGTTTGACCCCAGTGACCCTTTGCGCTTGCTGGCCTTGTTTCCGGAAACAGGAACCCTGGTCGTACTCGACAACACCTTGAGCGAACAGCGTGTACTTCGCCTGTGGGATGGTGGCTTGGGCATGCCTATGTGGATTGCTTCAGGGGTGAATCAAGAGTTTTGGGTTTACGATGCGTTGAACAAAGAAGTGGTGCGTATTGATGAACGCATGCGGCGAACATCGAGTACCGGCTACTTGCCAGCAGTCACGGGGCATGACCCTGAACTTGTGGGTTTGGCTGAACGTCATGAACAGTTGCTCGTTGCTGATAAGCATTACGGCATTTGGATTTTTGACCGCTTTGGTACCGCTGTCCGGAGCATTCCCATTGCGGGTATTCAAGGTTTGCAAACCCATGCATCCGGCATGGCTATTGCAACAGATGATGGGTTGTTGTGGCTCCGGTATGGGGATTTTGAACCCCAAAAATTAGACTTGCCATTTGTTGGCGGGCAAGTAGATGCAGACCACAAGCGGCTTTATCATTTTGTGGATGGAAAGTTGATGATTTACCCCCGATAGTATCGCTTCGCGGCCGCGGATTTTCGTACTTTAGACGCTCCAAAAAATTGAAGACTCCATGCATATCGCGATCGCCGGAAACATTGGGAGCGGAAAAACGACCCTAACGACTCAACTTGCTAAGCATTACAAGTATCAGCCTCACTTTGAAAGTGTGGATGACAACCCATACCTGAATGACTTTTATAAAGACATGCAACGTTGGTCATTCAACTTGCAAGTTTTCTTTTTGAATGCGCGCTTTAACCAGATTCTCCAATTGCGGGAATCGGGTAAGAACATCATTCAAGATCGCACCATATATGAGGATGCGTACATCTTTGCCCCGAACTTGCATTCGATGGGATTGATGACGACACGTGACTTTGAGAACTACCTGTCACTCTTTCAATTGATGGAGCATTTTTTGACGCCTCCTGATTTGTTGATATACCTCCGTGCGTCAGTTCCTGCTTTGGTTGCGAACATTCAAAAACGCGGACGTGAGTATGAAGAAGCCATTCGACTTGATTATCTCAATCGTTTGAATGAGCGTTACGAAGCGTGGATTTCAACCTACGAGAAGGGCAAGATCATCATCATTGATGTAGACAACAACCGCTTTCATGAGAGCGACGAAGATTTAGGGAAAATCATTCAATCAATCGATGCTGAATTGCACGGATTGTTCTGATCCGAATTGATTAAGCATTAAAAAGCCCGACACGATGTGCCGGGCATTTTTAATGCTATGTATACCTTGGAGGTTACGCAGGCTGCACGTTCCCGCGCAGTTTGAAGTTCAAGATAACGTCGTCGTTGATGACCGCATCGCCCAAATTGTCAAAGAACTTTCCTGAGCCGTAGCGAACATCAAATTGTGTGCGATCAAAGATGAGCACACCTGAAATCACAACGCCCGAGTCGCCACTCTTTGAAATCACAACGCTCTTGATTTCGATGGCTTGCGTTTGCCCTTTAACCGTAAGTTGTCCGTTAACGCTCCCTTGTGGGCCGTTCATGGTTGCAGAAGTCATTACAAAGTGCGCTTCAGGATGCTTTGCAACCCCAAAGAAATCGTCAGACTTGAGGTGGCCGAGTAGTTTTTCGCGTTCGGTTGCGTCTTCGATGTCGGTATTTGAGATTTGCGTCATATCGATCACAACCTCGCATGCAGTGAGTTGACCTGCTGCAAAAGAGATGCTACCTGATTTTAGACCGATTTGGCCCGTGTGCGTGGTGCCAATTTTTTTTCCGGTCCAAGTGAGCGTTGATTTGAGTGGTAGCAAAGTGAAGGTGTTCTCTTGGGGCATTTCTACCTTCAATTCACCCTCGTTGATAAAGTTCACTTGGTCAGCATCTCGCCCTGTGATTGAGGCCGCCAAACAACGACGGAATTCAGTATCGAATGCCTCTGTTTTGCGCAGTTCATCACATGCCGATTTGGCCGCAGCGTCGCCCGTACGATAGGTTTCAACACAGTCGCATGGCTGTACTTCTTTTTCAGTTTGCTGCTCATCAGTATTCGAACAAGCGGCCAGTAGCATCGCTGAGGCGAGAAATAGAAAGAGATGTTTCATAAAGGGAGGAATGGTGTTGTTTCTTGAGTGCATAGATACATGAAAAAGCCCCTCAAGGTTTCAAGGGGCTTTTAAAATTAAGTGTTGGCACTGAATGCAGTGCACATATTATTGAACGTCGGTGTAGTCGATGGTGTTGGCCTCAGCCTTTACCGCAGGAATTTCCTGTGTATTCGGTGTCGCTTCACCTTGTGGGGTGCTGCCGTGATTGCCCAAGATTGGAGCAATCACAAGACCAACCAAACAGGTCAATTTGATCAAAATGTTCATTGATGGGCCTGAAGTATCTTTGAAAGGGTCACCAACTGTATCTCCAGTTACCGCTGCCTTGTGAGCGTCCGAACCTTTGAAAGTCATCACGCCGTCAATTTCGACACCGGCTTCAAACGATTTTTTGGCATTGTCCCAAGCACCACCTGCATTGTTTTGGAAGATCGCCCAAAGAACTCCAGAAACAGCTACACCTGCCATGTAAGCACCAAGCGCTTCTGCGCCCATTGCAAAGCCAATGATGATTGGCGTAACAATGGTCATAGCCCCTGGCAACATCATTTCACGAAGCGCAGCTTTGGTTGAAATGTCGACGCACTTGCCGTATTCTGGCATTCCAGTTCCTTCCATAATGCCTGGGATTTCACGGAACTGACGGCGTACCTCGTTCACCATGTCCATAGCAGCACGGCCTACCGATTGCATGGCGAGAGCCGAGAAAACAACTGGAATCATGCCACCTACGAAGAGGGCTGCGAGTACATCTGCTTTGAAAATATTGATGCCGTCGATGCCAGTGAAGGTAACGTAAGCGGCAAAGAGTGCTAATGCGGTGAGGGCGGCAGATGCAATTGCGAAACCTTTACCAACTGCAGCAGTGGTATTCCCTACCGAGTCAAGAATGTCGGTGCGCTGACGCACTTCTTTGGGCAGTTCGCTCATTTCTGCGATACCGCCAGCGTTGTCAGCAATTGGACCAAAGGCGTCGATCGCCAGCTGCATCGCTGTTGTTGCCATCATTGCAGATGCCGCAATTGCCACTCCGTAGAAGCCAGCAAGTTCGTAGGATCCCCAAATTGCAGCAGCGAAAAGCAATACCGAAGAGAAGGTCGATTTCATCCCTGTTGCCAAACCTGCGATGATATTTGTAGCGGCACCGGTTGACGAGTTGCGAACGATGTTCAAAACCGGACCCTTACCGAGTGCGGTGTAGAACTCGGTGAATGCTGAAATCAACAAGCCAACAGACAAACCTACCAAGGTAGCATAGAACACGTGACGACTTGGAATGGCTTTTATACCTTCACCGAAGAACTTCATGTTGATGGTTTCAGGCAGCATGAACTTAATCAAGAACCAGCAAGCAACAACGGTTAGTGCGATGGAAACATAGTTACCCATGTTCAGTGCACTTTGCACTTGAGCCTCTTTGGCGTCATTGTTTTTGATGCGCACGAAGTATGTTCCAATGATTGAAGCAATGATCCCTACAGCCGCGATAACCAATGGCAGCACAATCGGACCCATGTTATTGAAAGCGTCGGTGAAAGGTGCTCCCGCCGCTTCTGACATGTCTTTAATGATGTAGTTGCCCAATACCATTGAAGCCAAAACTGTAGCAACGTACGACCCGAAAAGGTCAGCTCCCATTCCAGCTACGTCACCCACGTTGTCACCCACGTTGTCAGCGATCGTTGCTGGGTTACGGGGGTCATCTTCAGGAATACCCGCTTCAACTTTCCCTACGAGGTCAGCCCCCACGTCAGCAGCCTTGGTATAAATACCACCACCTACGCGAGCAAAGAGTGCGATGGATTCAGCGCCGAGTGAAAAGCCCGCCAGTGCTTCGAGTGCAATGGTCATTTCGTCATAGAAATTACCGCCATGGCCCACGAACATTTGAATGAAGAGCATAAAGAACAAGCTCAAGCCGAAAACCGCCAAACCGGCGACACCTAAGCCCATCACTGTTCCTCCGCCGAAAGACACTTTCAAAGCTTGCACAAGGCTGGTTCGGGCGGCCTGCGTGGTGCGCACGTTAGCCGCTGTTGCAATGCGCATGCCGATGTTGCCCGCGAGTGCAGAGAAAACGGCACCCACAACAAATGCGATGACGATCATCCAGTGTGTAGTGGGTACGAAGTGTGAAACACCCGCCAAAAGCACGCCTGCGATCACTACGAAGATGGCCAAGATTCGATATTCAGCCTTCAAGAACGCCAAGGCGCCTTCGCGGATGTAGCGAGCGATGGTCGACATTTTATCGTCGCCAGAATCTTGTTTATTGATCCATTGTGCTTTCAGTGCCATGAAAATCAAGCCGATTATGGCGAGGGCAGGCACAAGGTAGATGATGTTTTTCTCCATTGTAATTTTGGTTTATGGTTCTTTCGGGCGCGCAAAAATAGATTTTTCAATCAGGTTGCGCAAATCGTCACGAAAGCAGCAATCTTGGTTCTTATTTTACGACGTACAACAGCTCTTTTGCTGTGCGCACAACATCTCCTACATTGGGGAGCGCTGCGTCGATCAAGCTTTGCGCAAATGGGAAAGGTGTGTCGCTTTGCGTCAAACGGCGAATTGGCGCATCGAGGTAGTCGAAGGCATTCGCTTGAACACGATAAGCAACCTCTGTTGAGATGCTGCACACCGGAAACGCTTCTTCCAATACGATCAAACGGTTTGTTTTTTTCACCGATTTCACAATGGTGTCGATGTCTAGCGGACGAATCGTACGCAAGTCGATCACTTCTGCGCTGATGCCTTCTTTTTCAAGTTCTTCAGCTGCAGCTAAAGCTGTTTTCATGATTTTTCCGAATGACACAATCGTCACATCGCTTCCTTCGCGCTTCACATCAGCTAATCCAATCGGAATGATGTATTCACCTTCAGGAATTAAGCCTTTGTCGCCATACATTTTTTCACTCTCCATGATCAACACCGGATCATTATCGCGAATAGCCGACTTTAAAAGCCCTTTCATATCATACGGATTGGAAGGGGTAATAACCTTCAAACCTGGAATGTGTGCGTACATGGCCTCAAAACTCTGTGAGTGGGTGGCAGCAAGCTGACCTGCTTGAGCGTTTGGTCCGCGGAATACAATCGGAATGCTGTACTGACCACCTGACATTTGGAGCATTTTCGCTGCGCAATTGATGATTTGGTCAGCAGCCAAAATGGCGAAGTTCCATGTCATGTACTCTACGATCGGACGAAGCCCGTTCATTGCTGCACCTACTGCAATGCCGGTAAAGCCAAGTTCTGCAATGGGGGTGTCAATCACGCGGCGTGGCCCAAACTCGTCGAGCATGCCTTTACTTGCTTTGTATGCACCGTTATATTCGGCCACTTCTTCACCCATGAGAAATACCCGCTCATCACGACGCATTTCTTCTGACATGGCCTCTTGAACGGCCTCTCTGAATTGAATTTCTCTCATCTTCGATCTACTTATATAGCGGCGCAAAATTATGAATTAAACCCTTTCATCGACTCGCTTTTGAAAGGCGGTAAACGCAATCACCCACCTTTTCACAGTGAAAGTAGTTGAATGCCCGGCGTACATGCGCTTGAAACGCATGCTGAGCAGGGTTTTAACACACTTTTAGGACAAGAATTACCCAACTGTATGCGTGCATAACAAAATCGTTTTTAACTTGCACCGTGAAACATCAGAAGGGCAAATTTGTCTAAGTTTGCACCGTCTGTTTAGCAACATCTATACATATGAAAATCTTGGTATGCATCAGTAAAACGCCCGACACGACGTCGAAGATTGCATTTACTGACAATAACACCCGTTTCGATGAGAATGGGGTACAATTTATCGTGAACCCCTACGACGAGTGGTATGCCTTGGTGCGTGCCATTGAATTAGTAGAAGCCAATGGTGGTTCAGTAACCACGATTACAGTGGGTGGAGCTGATACCGAACCAATTATTCGCAAGGCACTTGCGATTGGCGCTGATGAGGGTGTACGCATTGATGCGGTGCCTGCTGATCCGGCGTATGTTGCAGGTCAAATCGCTGCTTTTGCTGCGGGTAAAGGTTTTGATTTGGTGTTATGTGGGAAAGAAACCATCGACTACAATGGTGGGGCAATTGGCGGTATGGTCGCTGAATTGTTGGGCTTGCCATACATTGCTTTGGTTACAAAACTTGAGATGGAAGGCGCCAATGCCATCGTTACCCGCGAGGTGCAAGGTGGAGCAGAAGTTCTCGAAATTCAAAGTGCCTGCGTATTGAGCGCTGCCAAAGGCATGGCTGAACAACGCATTCCGAATATGCGGGGCATTATGGCTGCACGCACCAAGCCGCTTCAGGTGGTACCTGCTGCCGACGTGGCGCACACGACGCGTGTTGTGAAGTATGAGCTTCCTCCTGCAAAAGGTGATTGCCGATACATCGATGCCGATCAGGCCGGTGAGTTAATTCGTTTGCTTCATGAAGAAGCGAAAGTGATTTAATTATTTAATTGAGAAACGATGTCGATTTTAGTTTTCGCAGAGATAAAGAATGGCAAAGGCATAAAGGCTGCTTTCGAAGCTGTTTCGTATGCAAAAAAAGCCAGTGCCACTTTGGGTGGTGATGTAGTTGTAGTAACAGCTGGCGCGCTAGACGGCGACGGTGGCTTCGGAAATTACGGTGCAAGCCGGGTGCTGAATGCCGCTGCTGTAAGTGCTTCTGACAGCATGCAGCTTACGGCGATGGTCGCAGCTGCGGTTGAACAAACCCATGCCGATGTGATTGTGCTAGCGCATGATGCAACCGGTAAAATGGTTGCTCCCCGAGTTGCGGTTCGACTGCAGGCGGGCTTGGTGGCAGGCGCAAGCGCTTTGCCACAAACCGAGCAAGGGTTTGTCGTGAAAAAAGGTGTTTTTTCAGGCAAGGCCAATGCGCATGTTGAAGTAACCACCGCTAAGAAAGTACTTTCACTTACGCCCAATGCCTTCGGATTGCACGCGACGGGTGGCTCTGCTTCAGTTGAAACGCTCTCGGTTGCAACAACTGCCACAACGGTGAAGGTGCGTGAGTTTAAGCCCACGGCAACAGATGGTGCCATTCCGCTTCCAGAGGCTGATCTCGTTGTGAGTGCCGGTCGCGGCATGAAAGGTCCAGAACATTGGGGAATCGTCGAAGATTTGGCCAAAGCACTCGGTGCTGCAACCGCATGTTCACGTCCTGTTTCTGACATCGGATGGCGCCCTCACCACGAACACGTGGGCCAAACGGGAATTGCAATCCGTCCTACACTCTACATTGCAATCGGTATTTCTGGCGCGATTCAACACTTGGCTGGTGTAAACCAGAGCAAAGTGATTGTGGTTATCAACAAAGATCCTGAAGCACCATTCTTCAAAGCAGCCGACTACGGGATCGTAGGCGATGCATTTGAGGTACTTCCAAAATTGCTCGACGCGGTTAAAGCGTTCAAAGCCAATTAATCATCTGTACACCGAAGGGTTTTCTCAATGCATAAGAGGAAACCCTTCGTTTTTCATAAATTTCGTATCTTCGCGTTCGAATTGGGAAGCCTTGTGCTTCCTTCTGTGTTATATGTCGAAAATAGCCCTCGAAATAGCCGATATCAAGCCAAGTGGTTCTACCAGTGGGGCTTATGCTTTGGTGCTGAGTGAGGTCAATGGCAGTCGAAAACTTCCTATTGTGATTGGAGGGCATGAAGCTCAGGCCATTGCGATCGAACTCGAAAGCATGACCCCCAGTCGGCCTCTAACCCACGATCTTTTCAAAAGCTTCGCGCATGCGTTCGGCGTGGCCGTTGAAGAAATCGTGATCTACAATTTGATTGAGGGCATCTTTTTCGCCAAGGTGATTTGCTCGCTCGATGGAAAACGCGCTGAAATTGACTCACGCACCTCTGATGCGGTAGCCTTGGCCGTACGATTTAAGTGCCCGATCTTCTGCCAAGATTTTATTCTCGATACCGCAGGTGTCAATGAACATGATGTGCGCGAAGAGTACGACGAAGATGAAGATTTCGAAGAAACGCCCGCCAGCGGAGACACCTCAATACTCAGTATCGCTGAATTGGAAGAGGAGCTGCAAGCGGCGCTTGACCGCGAAGACTACGAAAAAGCAAGTCTCATTCGCGACGAAATTTCTAAGCGAAAAGGCTGATTTTTTGGCTTTCTGCCTGCCGGCAGGATGGGTTTCGTCGTGTTTTCAAAGGCTTTCAGCCATTACATGGTCGCGCTCTCGATGCAAATCACTAATTTCCCGACCTTGATTCGATGATACCTTTACCATGCGTGCAATTTTTGGGATAATCATTCTCACGCTGATCGCTTACGCCATCAGTTCTAATCGACGGTCAATCAACTGGCGAACCGTTGGTGGTGCTTTTTTACTCCAGTTCATTCTGGCTTTCCTCATCTTAAAAACACCCGGGGTTGATCAAGCCTTCGATTGGCTCGCTCGAGCCTTTGTGAAAGTGATATCCTTTACAGATTTCGGAAGCGATTTCCTGCTCGGGAGCTGGAAACTTGAAGGACAAGTCCATCAAGGCCTCTACAATTTTGCATTTCGAATTTTGCCGACCATAATTTTCTTCAGTGCACTCTCTTCACTCATGTACTTCCTCGGAATCTTGCAAAAGGTGGTTTGGGTTTTTGCATGGATCATGAAGAAAACGCTACAACTCAGTGGAGCAGAAAGTTTATCCGCTGCCGGAAATGTTTTTCTCGGACAAACAGAAGCCCCCTTGTTGATTCGTCCGTTTCTTGATAAAATGACCAAGTCAGAAATCATGTGCCTCATGACGGGGGGGATGGCCACAATAGCAGGTGGAGTTTTGGCTTCGTACGTTCAATTTCTGGGTGGTGGAAACCCTGCGGAACAAGAACTTTTCGCAAAGCACTTGCTCGCAGCGAGCATCATGTCGGCACCTGCAGCGATCGCAGCGGCTAAGCTACTTGTTCCGGAAACTGAACGGGTAAACTCAGAAATGATGCTTAATGGCGATCGGGGCGGCGATAACGTACTTGAAGCATTGGCAAACGGAACTTCTGAAGGATTGAAATTAGCTGTGAATGTAGGCGCCATGCTTTTGGTATTTACAGCCTTGATCTATTTTGGAAACTACATTCTACTTAAAGTCGCTGACCCAATTGGCCTGAACACTTGGATCGCTGCGAATACCCCATACGAACGGTTCTCCTTCGAGTTTATCTTAGGATATGTCGGGGCTCCGATTGCATGGCTCGTGGGGGTTGATGGCCGAGATGCACTCCTAGTGGGGCAACTTATTGGCGAAAAAACAATTTTGAATGAGTTTTATGCCTACGCTACTTTGGGTGGCATGAAGGCCGATGGACAATTTGCCGATTCAAAGTCGGTGATTATTGCAACCTACATTCTGTGCGGATTTGCGAACTTTGCATCCATTGGAATTCAAATCGGGGGAATTGGTTCGCTTGTGCCATCGCGCAAGGGGATGCTTTCACGACTGGGTGTGCGCGCCTTAATTGGTGGAACATTGGCTTGTTTATACACCGCGGCAATCGCCGGTTTGCTAGTTTAAGAATGAACCATTCGAAGCAATAACAACATGGTAAAGGCTCGCGTCGGAATTATTATGGGAAGCAAAAGCGACCTGGGTGTTATGCAAGAGGCCGCTGCGGTATTGCGCGAACTCGATGTTGCGTTTGAAATGACAGTGGTGTCGGCACATCGCACACCACAACGGATGATGGATTACGCAGCTGAAGCTGCAGGGCGTGGGCTGAAGGTAATCATTGCCGGCGCTGGTGGTGCAGCACATTTACCTGGGATGACCGCTTCGGTTACACCGCTACCCGTGATTGGGGTACCCATAAAATCGTCGAATTCGATTGATGGCTGGGACTCTGTGCTATCGATTCTTCAAATGCCAGCAGGCGTGCCCGTCGCAACGGTCGCGCTGAATGGTGCGCGTAATGCGGGAATTCTCGCGGCGCAAATGATTGCGACCGGAGATGACGCCCTGTTGCAACGCATCGCTGATTTCAAACAGCAACTCCTCAACAAGGTCATCGAATCCATCGACGAAGTCGAACAACATTCAAGTGTTCAGCGCCCACGTTCGTAAAGAAAAGGTGCACGGGTATAAAATCCCTTCCTGCCGTTCAGGCAGAAGCCTAAACGAATGTTGTAACTTTGCACCTCAAGCTTTTTGAATGTTAACAATTGATCCCAAAGACCTGACTGTAGGTCGTTTACATAATTATCTGTTGAGTGCCGTTGCGCCTCGACCAATTGCGTTTGCCAGCACCATTGATGAAGAAGGTAACCATAATTTGGCGCCGTTTAGTTTTTTCAATGTGTTTTCGGCGAACCCACCGATTGCGATTTTTTCGCCGGCTCGTCGAGGTCGGGATGGTAGCACCAAGCACACGTATGAGAACGTGCTCAAGGTGCCTGAAGTCGTAATTAACGTTGTAAACTATGCGCTGGTTCAGCAGTGTTCTTTGGCGAGTACAGAGTACGGACCGGGCGTGAGTGAGTTTGTGAAAGCCGGACTAACCCCTTTGGCCTCTGACTTGATTCGTCCGGCGCGCGTTGCTGAAAGTCCAGTACAAATGGAGTGCATTGTGCGCGATGTTGTTGCGTTGGGCCAACAAGGTGGAGCCGGTAACTTGGTGATTGCTGAAGTCGTTCGCTTGCACATTTCAGAGGCGATTCTCGATGCGGAAGGCAATATTGATCCAGCCTTGATTGATTTGGTGGGTCGATGCGGCGGAAACTACTACGTTCGCACAAATGCTGCTGCCCGCTTTGAAGTGGCGAAACCGCTTGCGCGTTTGGGCATTGGTGTAGATTCGATTCCGGCTGATATTCGGTATAGCAAGGTGCTCACAGGCAATCACTTAGGTATGTTGGGTAATGTTGAAGTGCTACCCAATGAGACCGATGTGAACGAGTACAAGCTCATTGAGTTGGCTGAGCTTTTCATTGATTTGGAAGACGACCCGGCGGCTTTGGAGTTGGCGCTTCACCGCAAAGCTGCTGAATTGCTTGATCTAGGTGATGTTACAGCGGCTTGGCAAACGCTGCTTGCATTTAATAATGGATAATTAAGTTTGTGCATGAGCTTGCACAAGTGAAGATATAAAGACAGAATACGACAATTATGGCCTACGAATTACAAGGAAAAGTCATTAAAATTGATGACGTGCAAACGTTCGGATCGGGATTCACCAAACGTGAGTTTGTTGTACGCACCGAAGAGCAATACCCCCAAGACATTAAGTTCGAATTGGTGAAAGACAAGACATCGCTACTTGACGCTTACAAGTTGGGTGATGCGATCAAGGTGAGCTTTGACATTCGCGGTAGCGAATGGCAGGGCAAGCATTTTGTGAATTTAACAGCCTGGCGGCTGGATGGCGGTTCATCGGCCGCAGCGGCGCCTGCAGTCGGCAGAGCGGCAGCACCGGCATCAACCGCAGCTGCTCCCCCGCCTCCTGGGGATGTGTTTGATCCGGGAGACGCTGCAGAAGACGATTTGCCATTCTGATTTTCGTTGATGCGGAAAGGCGTTGATCAGTTTATTGCGCGTTTGCGTTGGCTCTTGCCAACCCCGTTTACTATTGCATTGCTCCTAACGGCCATCGCTTTTGCGGTGGCTTTTTTTTCGACCTTGCCCGAGTTAACTTCAGCCGAGCGTGCCATGCGACTTGCGCATGCATGGGAAGAAGGGCTGTGGAATGCTCCCTTGCTCGTTTTTGCGATGCAAATGATGCTTATGCTCGTTCTTGGGCATGCTTTGGCACTTTCTGCTCCAGTTGCACGCGGCGTCGATTTTCTTGCCCAACGCGCAGCGAAGTCAACAGCACACGCAGCAGCAATGGTGTGTTTCTTCACCCTGCTTATGGGTTTGTTCAATTGGGGATTCGGATTGGTGTTTGGCGCCATTTTGGCCCGTCAAGTGGCTGAAGTTGCATCGAGAAAGTCGATGCGAATGAACTTTCCGCTCATCGGGGCCGCAGGATACAGCGGCATGCTGATTTGGCATGGCGGATTGAGTGGCTCATCGCTCATTAAAGCCGCTGAACCAGGGCATTTGGAGTCATTGGTGGCCGGAGTTCTAGCAGATGAGAAGTTGGCGGATTTACCCAGTACACTAGGCTTTGGTGAGACTGCTTTTTCGGCAATGAACGGAACAGCTACGCTGGCTTTATTGCTATTGTTGCCCGCTGTTTTGTTTTGGGTCGGGCGACGCGCTCCGGGTGTTGTGAATTCTTCTCTCGCGCAGGGTTCGCAAGGTGAAGTTGCATCCCAACCGTTGCAAGGCGCTGAGTGCCTTGACCACAGTAGGTTTCTGGCCATGGGTTTTGGCGCATTGTTGCTTTTGATGGCCCTGGTGAAGGCGTTAGGAGCAGGTGACGTCGCCTTATCATTTATAACTCCCAACTGGATCAACTTGGTGCTCCTCGGTGCGGCCTTGCTCTTGCACGGCAGTGTTTCTCGGTTTTTGGAGGCCATTGATCAGGCCATTGGCGGTGCTTCAGGTATTCTTGTTCAGTTTCCATTGTATTTCGGGGTAATGGGGTTAATTGTCGGGTCAGGTTTGGTGAGTCAGTTTTCGTTGTTCATGATGCAGTGGAGCACAACCGAAACGTATCCGTTGATCACCTTTTTTTCTGCAGCAGTGGTTAATGTGTTCGTGCCTTCAGGCGGGGGCCAATGGGCGTTGCAAGGACCACTCATTGTCTCTGCAGCAATGGAAATGAACGTTCCGTTGGGCAAGAGTATTTTAGCGATGGCCTACGGCGATCAGCTCACGAACATGCTGCAACCGTTTTGGGCGCTGCCTTTGCTGGGCATTACGCGGTTGAAGGCCCGTGAAATCGCCCCCTATACCTTATTGATGATGCTTGTTGCCGGATTGGTTTTTGGAATCGTTTTGCTCGTCTTTTAAAGCGACCAACTTGCGACGTGCGCACCCGAATTACCAATCACTCAGTGAAAACAACCGTCCGATAAAAGAGGGTGAAAACCCTCGCAGCAACTGCATACATTTGACTGGTAATACTCCCAATTCTGTGTAGAAAGGTTACTCAGCGATATGTCTCAACATGAGTAATTGAGTCTCTTAGCCGTCTCATTCAGAGGAATGAGACGGTTTTTCTTTTTTTGGAATGCCTCGCGCAGCTTTCCATTATCTTTGCGGCCGCATGGATTTTACCACCTTTGAATTGAGTAACGGCTTACGTGTCATCCACCGTCAAACGGTTGGT